>DASQFA010000770.1:0-7742 GCA_035633375.1 Rubrivivax sp. | reverse complement strand
GCCGTCGAGCAGGCCGCCGGTGATCTGCCCGCGGTCGGCCATCTTGCACAGCGCGGCGGCCTCGATCGTGGACTGCAGTTTCGGGTTGACCTTTTCCGTCGCCGACAGGATGGCCACCTTCGGCTGCGCGACCCCCAAGGCATGGGCCAGGTCGATGGCGTTCTGCGTGATGTCGACCTTGTCCTGCAGCGTCGGGAAGATGTTGATCGCGGCGTCAGAGATGATCAGGACCTTCGGATGGTTGGGCACGTCCATCACGAAGCAATGGCTCAGGCGGCGCGCCGTGCGCAAGCCGGTGTCGCCCTTGACCACCGCGCCGAGCAATTCGTCGGTGCTGAGCGAACCTTTCATCAACATCTCGGCGCGGCCTTCCCGCACCAGCGCCACGGCTTTCGCGGCGGCTGCGTGACTGTGTTCGACATCGAAAATCTCGTAGCCGGCCAGGTCGATCTTCGCCGCCTGCGCCACGGCCATGATCTTGCTGCGCGGGCCCACCAGCAGCGGCACGATCAGGCCCATCTGCGCGGCTTCGATGGCGCCGGTCAGCGAGCTTTCATCGCAGGGGTGGGCCACGGCCGTCGGCGTGGGCGGCAAAGCCTTGACGGTGTCGATCAGACGCTGGTAGTGCGTGCGAGGTTGAGCGGTCATGGTTTGGGGCCTGTGCAAAGAGGTTGGCACCGTCAGGAGATGGCGGCGATGCACTCGATCTCGACCCGTACGTCCAGCGGCAAGCGCGCCACTTCGATGGTCGAGCGAGCCGGGGTGTGCTTGCCGAAGGCCTGCTCGTAGATCGCGTTCATGGCCGTGAAGTCGTTCAGGTCCTTCAGGAAGACGATGGTCTTGATCACCTGAGTCGGCCCGCTGCCGGCTTCGGCAAGCACGGCAAGCAGGTTGGCGAAGACCCGCCGTGTCTGCTCTTCGATACCGCCTTCCACGACCTTCATCGTCTGCGGGTCGAGGGGAATCTGGCCCGAGCAGTAAACCAGACCCGCGTGAATCACGGCTTGGCTGTAGGGCCCGATGGCACGGGGCGCATGCGAGGTATCGACGATCTTCATGAGTGCACTTTCGAACGAGGGTTCAGGGCTTCACAACGGGCTGCGAGGCTTTTGCAGCGCATCGAGCAAGACAAACTCCGCCTGCTCTCGAATTATTGTGCGTCACAGCCAAGCGCGCGCGCAATCGGAACTCAAACCTTTTTTCCATGTCGCCATTACCATGTCGCCAACTCGCGAGTGAACTTGGAAACTAAGCTGCCGAGGGCACAAGCGCGGCGAGCAAGCATTCAAGCGATAACCGTTGGTGATACGGCAATAACTTTCTCGCTGAAGAAAGCCCTCGTTTGCGCTGCCCATGGGTGGGGGGGAAAGACATCATTGCTTGTTGGTGGCCCCTTACGTAAAAAGGCGCGCTGGTACATTCGTTGAAGTGATCGTTCCGATGGGGTAATTACATGACCGATGCCAACCTCGTTTACCTGATCATCGCCGCGTCGCTGGCGATGTTCATCTGGAACAAGATTCCGGCGGTCATCGTCGCGATTCTGGTTTCGCTTTCCTTGTTCGCGCTGGGCATCGTCACCGCCACCGATGTGCTGCGCGGGCTGGGCGACCCGGTCGTGATCCTGATCGCGGCGCTGTTCGTGATGGGCGCCGGGCTCGAAGCCTCTGGCGTCACCACCTGGGCCGGGCAGCAGCTGGTGCAGCGCGCCGGCGGCAGCAAGACGCGCGCCTTCTTCCTGCTGTGCGTGGTGTCGGCGCTGGCCACCGCGGCCATCAGCGTCAACGGCACTGTGGCTGCACTGTTGCCGATGGCCATCGTGGTGGCGATGCGCCTGCAAATGCCGACCTCTCACCTGATGATGCCGCTGTGCTTCTCGGCCCACAGCGCCACGATGCTCACGCTGCTCGGCGCGCCGCTGAACATCATCGCGTCCAATACTGCGGCCGAGGCCGGCTACGGCGGTATCGGCTTCTTCGAGTTTGCGGTGGCGGGCGTGCCGATGTTCGTCGGCTCGGTCATCGTGATGCTGCTGACCTACAAGTTCCTGTTGCCCAGCCGCAATGGCGCTTCGCTGCCGGCCGACTTCAGCGCCCATGCGCAGACGCTGATCGAGGAATACCGCATCGAGGACGGGCTGCACCGTTTGCGTGTGCGCTCGTCGTCGCCGTTGATCGGCAAGGCGCGCGCCGAGTTGGCGATGTCCAAGTACGCCGGCTTGAACCTGCTTGGCGTTCAAGACGGCAGCACCGGCAAGCCGGTGCAACGCGACACGCTGGCCGAAGGCGACTACCTGCTGCTGCGTGGCGACAAGGACGCCGCCGGCACGTTGGCCAGCGATCAGCACCTGGCCTTCCGCTCCGGCGAAGGCAGCGGCACCGACGTGGCCGACACGCTGTTCAACAAGGGATCGGGTCTGGCCGAGGTGGTGATTCCGCCACGTTCCAAGCTGATCGGCCAGTCGGTGTTTCCCGGCATGGCCGCGCGCGAAGGCGACCTGCTGGTGCTGGCCATCTATCGTGGTGGCGAGGACCAGGGTGTCAAGCCCGCCAAGCTGCAGGCCGGCGACCACATGCTACTGCAGGGCACCTGGCAGGCCCTGGACAAGCATCTGGCCGACCCGCAGGTGATGGTGGTCGACTCGCCCGAGGTGGTGCGCAGGCAATCCATCCCGCTCGGCCACCGGGCCTGGGAGGCGATTGCGGTGCTGGTGCTGCTGGTGGTGCTGCTGGTGGGCAACTGGTTTCCGGCGGCGCTGTCGGCCGTAATCTGCGCGACGGCCCTGGTGCTGCTGCGCGTGATCACCGTGCTGCAGGCCTACAAGGGCGTCGATTGGAGCACCTGCATCCTCGTCGGCGCGCTCATTCCGCTGGCCACGGCGATGACCAGCACCGGCGCTGCCGCCGCCATCGCCGACCAACTGATCGCCCTGGTCGGCCATCTGGGGCCGCGCGCCGTGATGGCGGGCCTGTTCCTCGTGACCTTCGCGATGACGCAGATGATGAGCAATACCGCCGCGGCGCTGGTGATGCTGCCGATCGCGGTGGCCACGGGCACCGCGATCGGCGTCTCGGCGATGCCGCTGATCATCGCCGTCACCATGGGCGCGCATGGCGCCCTGCTCACGCCGGTGGCCACGCCAGTGAACCTGATGGTGCTGGGCCCGGCGGGCTACAACTTCAGCGACTACTGGAAGTTCGGCCTGCCGATCGGCGCTTGGTGGTTCCTGGTGGTGCTGTTCGTCGTGCCGCTGTACTGGAGCTTCTGAGCAGCGCTACGCTTGATGATTTCCATGCCGCTGTGGGCGGCGTCGGCCGTGCAGGCCCTGCACATTCGCCGCCCCATCAACTTCCTCGGAGTATCACCATGAGTTCACCCGATTCAGTCACCCTCGACGACGTCAAGGCCGCGCGTGCGGCGATCAAGGACCTGGTCGTCTTCACGCCGTGCCAGCCCTCGGTCAAGCTCAGCGCGCTGACCCACACCAAACTCTTCCTGAAGATGGAGAACATGCAGCGCACCGGCGCCTACAAGGACCGCGGCGCGATGAACGCGGTGGTGTCGCTCGACGACAAGGCGCGCCAGGCCGGCGTCATCGCCGCCTCCGCCGGCAACCATGCGCAGGGCCTGGCCTACGCGGCGCAGTGCAACAACGTCAAGTGCACGATCGTGATGCCCGAGACCGCGCCGATCGCCAAGGTGGCCGGCACCGAGAAATACGGCGCCACCGTGGTGTTGCACGGCAGCGGTTTCGACGATGCGCTGGCCCGCGCCAACGAGATCCAGAAGGAAACCGGTGCCACCTTCGTGCATGCCTTCGACCACCCCAAGGTGATTGCCGGCCAGGGCGTCGTCGCGCTCGAGTTGCTGGAGCAGAACCCCTTCCTCGAGGTGTTCGTGGTGCCCATCGGTGGCGGCGGCTTGATTGCCGGCATGGGTGTGGTGTTGAAGAGCATCAACCCCAGCCTGCGCATCGTCGGCGTGCAGTCCGAGAAGGTGCCGAGCATGAAGGTCAGCATCGAGAAGGGCGAGATCACCACCGTGCCCGGCGCCACCATCGCCGACGGCATCGCGGTGGCGCGGCCGGGCAGCTACACCTTCCCGCTGATCCAGAAGTACGTCGACGAGATCGTCACCGTCAGCGAGGACGAGATCGCCCACGCGGTGCTGCTGCTGGCCGAATCGGAGAAGACCATCGTCGAAGGCTCGGGCGGCGCCGGCCTGGCCGCGGTGGTCAACGGCAAGATCAAGGGCATCGAGGGCAAGCAGGTCTGCGTGGTGCTGACCGGCGGCAACATCGACACCAGCTTCCTGGCCAAGCTGCTGGCCCAGGGCATGGCCAAGGACGGCCGGTTGGCCAAGTTCAGCGTGATCGTTCCCGACCGCGCCGGCAGCTTCGTCGACCTGTCGCAGATCGCGGCCGAACACAAGGCCAACGTCATCGACATCCACCAGTCGCGCACCTTCACCTCGGCCGCGCACCGCGACAAGGAGATCGAACTGCTGGTCGAGGTGCGCGGCCCCGAGGTGGCGGCTAAGATGCTGGAGGCGATCAAGGCCAAGGGCTACGAAGTCACCCAGCACGCAGCGGCCTGAGCACCGGGCGGTTACTGCCAACAGTTCTGTTTCGAGGAAGACGATGGACGCAACGATGAAGACGCCGGTGCTCGACGAAGCGGACGCTTGGCACGCCCTCTCGATCCCGGAGACCGCCAAGCGGCTCGATATCGACCCTGCGAAGGGGCTCGACACTGCCGAGGCGGCGAACCGGCTCGCCAAGCACGGCCCGAATCGCCTGCCCGAAGGCAAGAAGCGCGGCCCGTTGGCGCGTTTCTTTGACCAGCTCAACAACATCCTGGTGTACGTGCTGCTCGGCGCCGGCTTCACCAAGCTGATGCTCGGCCTCTGGCTGGACGCGGGGATCATCTTCGGGGTCGTGCTGCTGAACGCATTGCTGGGCTTCATGCAGGAGGGCAAGGCCGAGAAGGCGCTCGACTCCATCCGCAACATGCTGTCGGCGGAAGCGCGCACCCTGCGCGGCGGCGAGACGCGCATGATCGCTGCCGACGGTCTCGTGCCCGGCGATGTGGTCCTGCTCGAATCCGGCGACAAGGTGCCTGCGGACTTGCGCCTAATGGAGGTGAAGAACCTGCGTACCGAAGAGGCCGCCCTGACTGGCGAATCGGTGCCGGCCGAGAAGACGGCGGATCCCGTTGCCGCGAAGTCCACCGTCGGCGACCGCGACTGCATGACGTTCTCCGGCACCATGGTGGTCTCGGGGCGTGCCACCGGCATCGTTGTCGCGACCGGCGCCCAGACCGAACTCGGCAAGATCAACCAGTTGCTCGCCAGTGTGAGCCCGCTCCAGACGCCGCTGCTGCGGCAGATCGAGCGGCTCGGCTATCTCATCACCGCCGCGGTCGGCGTGGTGTGTGTGCTGGTGTTCGCCTATGGTCGCTGGGTCGCGGGCATGGATTTCGTCGAGCTGTTCCAGGCCATCACCGGCATTGCCGTGTCGCTGATTCCCGAAGGCCTGCCCGCGCTCATCACCGTCACGCTGGCCATCGGTGTGCAGCGCATGGCCAGCCGCAACGCCATCATCCGCCGGCTGCCGGCGGTCGAGACGCTCGGCTCGGTATCGCGGATCTGTTCCGACAAGACCGGTACCCTCACCTTGATGGAGATGATGGTTGTCTCGGCAGCGACGGCCGAGCGCGAGTACAAGGTGACCGGCAACGGCTACGCGCCCGAGGGCGAGGTCAAGGAGGGTGACAAGAAGGCGCAATCGAACCTGGGGCTGGAGCTTTTCGCGCGCAACTCGATGCTGTGCAACGACGCGGAGATCTTCCAGCAGGACGGCGCGTGGAAGGTGGAGGGCGACCCGACCGAAGGCGCCTTGTATCCGTTCGCGAACAAGCTCGGTGTCGAGCGCGAGGCCGAGCGGGCGGCCTATCCGCGCATCGACGCGATTCCGTTCGAGTCCGAGCACAAGTTCATGGCGACGCTGCATCAGGGCCCGGGCGGCAAGGAGCTGCTGTTCGTGAAGGGGGCGCCGGAGATCGTCATGGAGGCGTGCGACCGCCAGCAGCTCGTCGACGGCAGCTGCGTGCCGATCGATCGCGAGCGCTTCGCGAAGATCGGCGACAAGCTCGCCGGCCAGGGCGAACGGGTGCTCGCGCTCGCGTGGCTGGAAAGCCCCGGGCTCGTGAAGGGCACCCTCAAGCCCGCGGACCTGCCGCGCAATCTGGTGCTCATCGGCCTCATCGGCCTGCTCGATCCGCCGCGCAAGGAGGCGATCGAAGCGATCAAGGAATGCCACGGTGGCGGTATCCGCGTGACCATGATCACCGGTGACCATCGCATCACCGCTGCCGCGATCGCGAAGATGCTTGGCATTGGCGACGGCAAGAAGGCCGTCACCGGCGTCGAGATCGAGGAGATGAACGAGGCGGCGCTGCGCGAGACTGTGCGCGAGTGCGACGTTTTCGCGCGTGCGAGCCCGGAGCACAAGCTGCGTCTGGTGAAGGCCATCCAGGCCAACGGGCAGATCTGCGCCATGACCGGCGACGGCGTCAACGACGCGCCCTCGCTCAAGAAGGCCGACATCGGCGTGGCGATGGGCATCAAGGGGACCGAGGTGACCAAGGAGGCGGCGGAGATGATCCTCGCCGACGACAACTTCGCCTCCATCGCCGCCGCGGTGAAGGAAGGCCGCACGGTGTACAACAACATCGAGAAAGCGATCCTGTTCCTGTTTCCCACCAACTTCGCGCAGGGCCTGGTGATCGCAATCGCGATCTTCCTGGGCTTCACCCTGCCCATCACCGCGCCTCAGGTGTTGTGGGTGAACATGGTGACCTCGGTCGCGCTCGGGCTGGTGATCTGCTTCGAGCCGCACGAGGCCGACGTGATGTCGCGCGCACCGCGAGTGGTCGAGCGCCCCATCCTGAACGGCTTCGGCATCTGGCGGATAGTTTTTGTCGGGACGGCGCTGGTCCTCTTCACGCTGTGGGCGTTCTTCTGGATGAAGGGCCAGGGCGCATCCGACGCGCTGGCGCGGACGGTTGCGGTGAATGCCATCACCATCGGCCAGTGCTTCTACCTGCTGAACAGCCGCTACCTGATCGACAACTCGCTGTCCATCAAGGCGCACCTCGGCAACAAGTATCTCCCGATGGGCATCGGCGCAGTAATCCTGCTGCAGGGCCTCTTCACCTACTTCACGCCGCTGCAACGCTTGTTCGACACCGAGGCTGTGCCGCTGTACGTGTGGCCATGGCTGATCGCCGGAGGCTTCGTGTTCTTCCTCATCGTCGAGGCGGAGAAGTTCGTCATTCGTACGTTCCCAAGTCTAAAGCAGGCCGTCACCTCAGTGGAAGCAGGACGCCCGGGTACGCGAGCGTACGGCGATGCGTGATGGCCATTCCCTGCTGAAGCGCGCGTCCGAGTGCGGTCGGGCCGCTGGGTCATCTCTGAAGGGGATTGAGGCCTACAGAGCCTTCGCCCCCTAGGTTTTCGCCGCCTGCGCCCAGCGCCCCAACTCAGTGAGAGACCAACTCCATGACCGATTCGACGATGGTGGGGCTGCCCGTGCTGCTCTGGTGGTTCGCGGCCACTATCATCATCGTCCCGCTGTACTGGAGATTCTGATCTGGCGGGGCAAAGTCCGCGCTTCACGATCACTGTCGATGCCGGAGAGCACGCCAAAGGGTTGTGCCAGTGGACTGAACCCCGACCAATAG
>DASQFA010000769.1:0-17389 GCA_035633375.1 Rubrivivax sp. | reverse complement strand
GAGTGGTGGGCCCTGAAGGATTCGAACCTTCGACCAACGGATTAAGAGTCCGCTGCTCTACCAACTGAGCTAAGGACCCGCTCGATGAATCGAGTGGTGGGTTGTGCAGGATTCGAACCTGCGACCAACGGATTAAAAGTCCGCTGCTCTACCGACTGAGCTAACAACCCGTTCAGCAGAGGCACGAATTATAACGGAGGCCCTCGGCGCCGGGCCTCGCGGTGCGACACCAGCTGCGCCACGACCTCGCCCGCCGCGACCATGCCGAAGGTGGCCGTCACGGCCACGCTCGAACCGTAGCCTTGGCAGCTCAGCGGCACGGGCGCTTCGCCTGCGGTCTGGAGCAGGCTGTCATGCGCAGGCGAGGCTGGCGCATCGTCCAGTGGCGCGGCGACGGCCTCGCGCGAGAACACGCAGCGCAGGCCCAAACGACCCTGCCGCGCGGCGCCGTGCTCGCGACGCAGCCGCTGGCGCAATGACGCCAGCAGCGGGTCGTGCGTCACCTCGGACAGGTCTTCCACCGCCACGGCTTGCGCCTGGCGCTTGCCGCCGGCCGCACCCACGGCGACGAAGGCCGGGCCGCCGGCCAGGGCCCACGCCGCCATCGCCGCCTTGGCCTGCACCTGGTCGCAGGCATCGATGACCGCGTCCACGGCCATCGGCAGCAGCGCGGGCCAGTTGTTCGTGTCGACGAACTCTTCGACGGCATGGACCTCGCAACCCGGGTGGATGTCGGCCACGCGCTCGCTCAGCGCCAGCGCCTTGGCCTGGCCGAGCGTGCGGCCCAGGGCCTGCACCTGGCGGTTGATGTTGGATTCGGCCACGTGGTCCAGGTCGATCAGCACCAGTGCGGCCACGCCGCATCGCGCCAGGGCTTCCACCGCCCAGGAGCCGACACCGCCCAGGCCGACCACGGCCACGCGTGCGGCGCGCAGCCGTGCATAGCCGGCATCGCCGTACAGGCGGCGCAAGGCGCCAAAGCGGCGCTCCAGGTCGGCCTGCAACTGCGGCGCAGCGCTCAAAGGCTGCGCTCCACGCGCCAGGTCTGGTAACGCAGGCCCAGCCAGCCACCGGCCAGGATGCCGCCCAGCGCGAGGAAGCTGCCCAGCGCCAGCGTGCTCACGCCACTCAGGCCCTGGCCGACCGTGCAGCCCATGGCGGTGACGCCGCCGACGCCCATGAGCACGGCACCCACCACATGGTTGGCGGTGTCCTCGGTGCCGCCGAAGCCTTCCCAGCGGAAGCTGCCGCTGGCCATGGCCACCCACGCCGAACCCAGCACCACGCCGAAGGTGCTGACGATGCCCAGCGTGAGCACGCGGCTGGTGTCGCTGAACAGGATCAGCCAGTCCATGGTGTAGGCCACCGGCGCAACGAAGCTCAGGGACTCCATGCGCTTCGAATTCGTGGCGAGAAAGCTTTCCTCCAGCGTCACCGGGTGTTCGGCCAGGTGGCCCAGGCTGCCGGAGACCCACCACACGCCGGTGATCACCGCGCCCACGCCCAGCCCGGCCAGCAGCACATCCGCGCTGCGCCCTTCGGGCCGCGACAGCACCCAGCCGATCAACGCCAGGCCGAGCACGCCCCCCAGGGCCAGCGCCAGCATCGGGCGCGGCGCGCCGGTGGCAAAGGCCAGCAACGACGGCAGGTCCTGGCCCGTGGGCAGGCCGATGGCGGCGGCATCCAGCGTGGCCACGCGGGCCACGGCCAGCACGCCGCGCATCGTGGCGTAGGCCGCCACCGCCAGCACGAACAGCACCACCAGCGATTTGAGGCTGCCACCGCCCACGCGCACCAGCGTCTTGCTGCCGCAGCCCGAGGCCAGCACCATGCCCACGCCGAAGAGCAGGCCACCGACGATGTGGGACAGCCACAGCAGGTTGGCCCCGGCATAGATGCTGTGCTCGGCCCTGAGCCAGCCCAGGCCGACCATGGCGTTGAAGCCGATCATGGCCACGCCGATGGCCAGCACCCACATGCGCATGCGTGTCCAGTCGCCGATGTTGACGATGTCGGCCACCGCACCCATGGTGCAGAAGTGCGTGCGCTGGGCGATGGCACCAAACACCAGCGCCAGCGCGAAGCTCGCCCACAGCACCGTGGCCGTCAATCCGGGCAAGTCGGATTCCTGCATGCGCGCCAGCTCTTCCCGTGGTGTTGCCCGCCCGCGTGGACGGCGCTACTTGAGCGAGGCCAGCCGTTCCTTGCCGGCCACCGCGGCCTCGGATTTGGGATGGGCCTTGATCAGCTCGTCGAGCGTCTTGCGCGCGCCGGCCTTGTCCTTCATCTCGGCCTGGCTGTTGGCGATGGCCAGCAGCGCCTCGGGCGCGCGCGGGTGATCGGGCGCCTTGGCCAGGAAGGTGCGGAACAGGGTGATGGCCTCCTTGTAGTCGCGTTTGCCATACAGCGCATTGCCCTGCCAGAAGCGCGCCGCGTCGGCGTAGCCGCCAGCCGGCCAGCGCTTGATGAAGGCGATGAAGGCCAGGTTGGCCTTGTCGAAATCACCGCCACGCAGCAGCGCGAAAGCCTCGTCGTACTGGCGCTTCTCCTCGGGGTCGGCGTTGAACTCCTGGCCGTCGAGCGTGACCTTCTGCGGCTCGACCTTGCGCAGCCGGTCGTCCACGGCCTGGCCGATGTCGCGCTGCTTGCGTTGCACTTCGGACAGGTCGCGTTGCAGCTGTTCGTTGCTGCCGCGCAGCTTGGCGACTTCGCCGCGCATCGCCTCGAGCTGGACATTCAGATCGAGCAGGCTGCGGCGCAGGAGCTGCAGCTGCTCGTTCATTTCGGCGCTGCGCGCGCGCGCCTGCTCCTCGCTTTGCGTCAGGCGCGTGCGCAGGTCGAGGATGGCCTTGCGCGCATCGTCGTCGGCGAACAGCTGCGCCTGCGCGGGCAACGAGAAGCAAGCGATGAGCGCGACAGCCGCCGCGAAACGCGGGCCACGCAACCAAGCCGCCGCCGAAGCGGCTTTGCCGGGCCGCGGGCGGCGCCAGCCGGCAAGCATGCCGGCTGGCCCTCGCCAGCGGGCAAGCGTACGCAGGGACGGCTCCTCGTCCACGCTCGGCCCCCCCCGGCGGAAGGCGGTCGAAGGCCGCTGCGCTGGGGGGATCATTTGTCCTTCAGTTCAACACGGCGGTTCTTGGCCCAGGCGGCCTCGTCGGCGCCGGCCTGAGCGGCACGTTCCTCGCCGAAACTCACCGCCTCGAGCTGGCCGTCCTGCGCGCCCAGCAGCACCATCGACCTAAGCACGGCTTCGGCGCGCTTCTGCCCCAAGGCCAGGTTGTACTCGCGTCCACCGCGGTCATCGGTGTGCCCTTCGAGGGCCATGCGCTTGCTGCGGTTGGCGCTCAGCACCTTGGCATGCGCCTCGAGCATCGACCGGAATTCGTCCTTGACGACGAAACTGTCGAACTCGAAGTACACCACGCGCTGCGCCAGGGCCGCGGCATCGGCGCCACCGGCCGATTTCGACAGGTCGACCGTGGCCACGTTCGACTGTGCGGTGCCGGCGCCGGCGGCACCACCGGCCGCGCCCGCCGCTGTCCCGTCGGCGGGCAGGTTGCGGTTCTCTACGGGTGCATCGTCCAGCTTGGTCGAACTGCAGCCGGCGAGCAGCCCGCCCAGGGCCACGGCGCAGGCTGCGGCGCCGAGGAAACGCCATGCCGACCCGGGTGTGCCCGCTGGGGCGGGCGGACGCCGCAAGGCGGTGGCCCGGGCGGCGGGCAGCAGGTGACTGGAATTGAACATGGTCGGTTCTCCGGTTGAGGCAGTGGTCAGCGCCCGAACGGGCCCCAGGCGGGCTCGCGCATATCGGCGCCGGTGGTGAGCAGACGGCTCTTGATCTTGCCGTCGAGTGTGGTGGTCATGAGCACGTCACGGCCTTGCGCACGACTGGCATACACCAGCAGCCGGCCATTGGGTGCGAAGCTGGGGCTCTCGTCGTCGTTGGTGTCGGTGATGACGCTCGGCGTGCCCGCGGGAAGGGCCTGCGTCATCAGGCGGAAGGCCGAACCCTGGCGCGTGATGAAGGCCAGCACCTTGCCGTCGGGGCTGATGGCCGGGCTGATGTTGTAGTTGCCCGAAAAGGTCACGCGCTCGGCATTGCCGCCGGCCGCCGGCATGCGGTAGATCTGCGGGCCCCCGCCACGATCGCTGACGAAATAGATCTGCTGGCCGTCGGGCGTGAACACCGGCTCGGTGTCGATGGCCGGGCTGGTGGTCAAGCGCCTGGGCGTGCCGCCTTCGCGCGAAATCAGGTACAGCTGCGCCACCGCATCGCGCGACAAGGTCAGGGCCAGGTCGCGTCCGTCGGGCGACCAGGCCGGCGCGCTGTTGGAGCCGCGAAAGTTGGCCAGCATGCGCCGCTTGCCGGTGCCCAGGTCCTGCACCCAGACCACCGCCTTCTGGCTTTCGAAGGACACATAGGCCAGTTCCTTGCCGTCGGGCGACCAGGCCGGCGAGATGATCGGGTCGGGGCTGGCCAGCGCAATCTGCCCGCCTTCACCGTCGGCGTCGGTGATATGCAGCGAGTAGCGGTTGGCAGCCAGCGTGACATAGGCGATGCGCGTGGAGAACACGCCGCGCTCGCCGGTGAGCTTTTGGTAGATCGAGTCGGCGATGCGATGCGCGGCCAGGCGCATGTCGGCGGGCAGCGCGGCGTTGCTCTGGCCCAGCAGCTCTTCGGCCTTGACCAGGTCCCAGAGCTTGTAGCGCACGTCGAAGCGGCCATCGGCCAAACGCGACACCGAGCCCACCGCCAGCGCGTCGGCGCCGCGGCCGCGCCATTCGGGCACGTTGATGCGGCTGCCTTCGTCGAAGCTGCCAGGTGATTCGACGATGCGGAACAGGCCGCTGCGCTGCAGGTCGGCACGCACGATGGCCGACACGGGCTGCGGTGACTTGTCCTCATCTCGCAACGTGGCCACGGCCACCGGGATCTGCGTGCCGCCGATGCCGGTGATCTCGACACGGAACTGCGCCGCTGCGGGTGCGGCCGCCGCGGCGGCAAGGGTGCCGATGAAACGGCGGCGCGGCCAGGACTGGGGGAACGGGGCTGAGCGCGTGTCTCGGTTCACTGAGTGGATCAAACGTTTACAAACAACTGCCGGGTCAAGCAAAAAGCATGGAGCACGATTGGCGCGCGAGAGTTCCCTGACTGAACATGATGGGCCCTTGGCGCCCGATTGTAAGCAACGCGGGCTGCCGAGCCGCTGCGCGCCGCGATAATCGCTGCGCTGCGCCACCCCGAGCGGCAGGCTCCTCACACCCATGCCGACCTTGCTGCAGCGTTTTGCCCGCTTCGCGCCGTACTTCAAGTCCGGCAGGCACGGCATCGCGGTGGCCTTTGGCGCCTCGCTGGTCATGGCGCTGACCGAGCCGCTGCTGCCCGCGATGATGAAGCCACTGATCGACAACGGCTTTGGCCGCACCGACATCCCGCTGTGGCTCGTGCCGGTGGTCCTGATCGGCCTTTTCGTGCTGCGCGGCGCGGCCACCTTCATCGCCCAGTACGCATTGGCATGGACCGCCAACCAGGGGGTGTTGAACCTGCGTGGCGCGATGTTTGATCGGCTGCTGGGCGCGCACCCGGAACTGTTCACGCGGCATACGGCCAGCAAGCTGACCAACATCCTGGTGTACGAGGTGCAGCAGGGATCCAACCTGCTGGTGACGGCCGTGCTCACGGTGGTGCGCGAGAGCCTGACGCTGCTGGCGTTGCTGGGCTTCCTGATCTGGCTGAACTGGAAGCTCACGCTGTTTGTCGGCGTGATGTTTCCGCTGGTCTTCGTGTCGGTGCGGCTCATCACCCGGCGCATGCGGCGCATCACGCTGGCCAGCCAGAAGGCCACCGACGAGCTGGCCTACGTGATCGAGGAGAACGTGCTCGCCTGGCGCATCGTGCGGCTGCACGACGCGGCGCAACAGCAGACCGCGCGCTTCGTCGCACGCAGCAACCTGCTGCGCCGGCTGATGATGAAATCGGTGGCGGCGTCGGCGCTGATGACGCCGGTGACGCTGACGCTGACGGCCTGCGCGCTGTCGGGCGTGCTCGTCGTCGCGCTCTACCAAAGCCGCACCGGCGACACCACGGTGGGCGGCTTTGCCTCCTTCATCACCGGCATGCTCATGCTGCTGGCGCCGATCAAGAAGCTGTCCGAGGTGAGCGGGCAGATCACGCGCGGCATGGCGGCGCTGGAACGCGGCGTGGCGCTGATCGACGACAGCCCGGTCGAGTCCGCCGGCAGCCATGACCCGGGCACGGCCCGCGGCGAGATCGAGCTGCGCGATGTCAGCCTGCGCTACCGCGATGACCAGCCCCTGGCGCTGGACCGCCTGAACCTGCACGTGACACACGGCGAGACCGTGGCGCTGGTCGGCCCGTCGGGCGCCGGCAAGACCACGCTGGTGAACCTGCTGCCGCGTTTCGTGGACCCCAGCGCCGGCAGCGTGCTGCTCGACGGTGTGCCGCTGGGCGACTGGCAGGTGGGCGCGCTGCGCCGGCAGTTTGCGCTGGTCAGCCAGGATGTGGTGCTGTTCAACGACAGCGTGGCGGCCAACGTGGCGCTGGGCACGCTGCCAGACGCCACGCCGGACCGCGAGCGCGTGCGCGAGGCCTTGCGCGGGGCCAACCTGCTCGGCTTTGTCGAAGGCCTGCCGCAGGGCCTGGACACACCCATCGGCCACAACGGCAACCAGCTTTCCGGCGGCCAGCGCCAGCGCCTGGCCATCGCGCGTGCGATCTTCAAGGACGCGCCGATCCTGATCCTGGACGAGGCCACCTCGGCGCTGGACAGCGAATCCGAACGCGCCGTGCAGGACGCGCTGGAACGGCTGATGAAGGGGCGCACCACGCTGGTCATCGCACACCGCCTGTCGACCATCGAGAATGCCGACCGGGTGGTGGCGATGGAGGCCGGCCGCGTGGTCGAGCAAGGCACGCATGCCGAACTGCTGGCGCACGGCGGGCTGTACGCGCGGTTGCATGCGATGCAGTTCCGCAGCTGAGCCGGCATGGCGGTGCCGGACAGGATCGCGTGGCGTGGCCCGTCACTGCCGACATCCGCAATGAGCTTGTTTCCGAATGGCCCTACGATTCGGCCTGGCAACGTGCCGTGGACGCACTCCAATCCCTGTTTGTGAGCGAGGACCTGCCGTGAACACTACGAGCCACCCGATCAGCCGCTTCCCGGTGCCCGAGATTGCCAACCTGCCCGAGGACCTGCGCACGCGCATCCTCGAGGTGCAGGACAAGGCCGGTTTCGTGCCCAACGTGTTCCTCGTGCTGGCGCACCGCCCGGCCGAGTGGCGCGCCTTCATGGCCTACCACGACGCGCTGCTGCTGAAGGAGAGCGGTTCGCTGAGCAAGGGCGAGCGCGAGATGATCATCGTCGCCACCTCGGCCGCCAATCAGTGCCTGTACTGCGTGGTGGCGCATGGCGCGATCCTGCGCGTGTACGAGAAGAAGCCGCTCATCGCCGACCAACTGGCGGTGAACTACCTCAAGGCCGACTTGACAAAGCGCCAGCGCGCGATGCTCGACTTCGCGATGCAGGTGTGCACCGATTCCGCGGCCATCGACGAAAGCGACTTCGAAGCCCTGCGCTCGCACGGCTTCGACGACGAGGACATCTGGGACATCGGCGCCATCACCGCCTTCTTCGGCTTGAGCAACCGCATGGCCAACCTGAGCGGCATGCGGCCGAACGACGCCTTCTACCTGATGGGGCGCGTGCCGCGCGAGAAGAAGTAGCGCGGCGTCGTGCCGTGCCGCGCCGCACCCAAGGGTACGGCGCGGGCTCAGTTCTTGTAGCTCGGGTCCATGCGCTCGCACTTGCGCAGCAGCGCCGGCCAGGCCAGCGACGCACCCATGCCGGTGGTCACCGTCTTCATCACCTGCGCCAGCCCCTGCAGCATGGCCGGGTTGACGTGCACCAGTTCACCGCCGGCCTGCGCATCGATCTGGATGCGGCAGCTGTTCTCGAAGGTGTACATGTGCAAGAAGGCGTCGGCGATGGTCTTGCCCACCGTCAGCAGCCCGTGGTTGCGCAGCATCAGGTAGTGGGCCTGTCCCAGGTCGGCCTGCAGGCGCGGCTTTTCGTCGTCGCGCAGCGCCACGCCTTCATAGTCGTGGTAGGCCAGCGAGCCGAGCACGAAGGTCGATTGCTGGCTGATCGGCAGCACGCCGCACTTCTGCGCGCTGACCGCCACGCCGGCGCGTGAATGCGTGTGCAGCACGCAGCCGGCGTCCTCGCGCGCCTGATGGATGGCGCTGTGGATGACGAAGCCGGCCGGGTTCACCGGGAAAGGCGATTCGCTGAGCTTGTTGCAATCCTGGTCGATCTTGATCAACGACGAGGCGGTGATCTCGTCGAACATCAATCCGTAGGGGTTGATCAGGAAGTGGTGCTCTGGCCCCGGGATGCGCGCGCTGACATGGGTGAATACCAGGTCGCTCCAGCCATAGGCCGCAACCAGCCGGTAGCAAGCGGCGAGGTCGCAACGCAATTGCCATTCTTCGGCGCTGACGACTTCCTTGAGCGAGGCGATGTGCATGAGTCTCTCCTGGGCGCTGCAGTGGGTGCGCGAGGAAGTCTAGCCGTACGGTGCCGATCGCGCTGACGCCTGCGCGACCCTGTGGAGCGCAGGCGGCCTGCGCTCGTCGGCCGAAGCCCCGGCGACGCTCAGCGGATGAAGAGCATCGGCACCTTGCAGCGCGCCAGCACGCCATTGGCCACCGAGCCGAGCACGGCGTTGGCCAGCGCCGAATGACCATGCGTGCCCATGACGATCAGGTTCGGCTTCTGCGTCTTGGCGAAGAGGGCAATTTCTTCGGCCGCATGGCCGTGAGAATGGGCGCTGCGAACCTTCCAGCCCTTCTTCTCGGCGAAGGTGCGCGCGCTGCGCAGCACCCTTTCGGCCTCGTCCTCGTAATACTCGTCGATCGCGCGCCGATCGAAGAACTCTGCCGCCCGGCTCGTCAGCGAGGGCACGGCCGTGAACAGCAGGTATTCATGGCCACTGCCCAGCAACTCGTCGTGCGCGGCAATGTAGCTCAGCATGCGCTTGGTGTACTTGCTTCCGTCTACGGGCAACAGGATCTTCATGGCGGTCTCGGGTTGTGATCGATCCGCGCGGGGCGCGGTACAGGCACGGTGCGATGCATCGGCGCGGCCAGGCCAGGGCACGTCAGGGCGCCCGGGGACGCCGCCAATGCGCGCATCGCCGCACCATTGTATTTGCGTATGGGCGGCCCGAAGCGTATGGGAGGGCTGCCAGCCTGCCCTGCATGCGTCGGGGGGCCGGACGCCGCAGCTTGGCCGATGTGTAGGGGCGACACGACGCGCCCGGCCGCCCATGCACCCGGGCCGCCATAATTGGCAGCGTCGGCACCTCGACAAGTGGGCATGCAAGCTGAAGGGAAGCGCAGATGTATGTGGTCATGATCGCGTCCGAATGCGCCCCGGTGGCCAAGGTCGGCGGGCTGGCGGACGTGGTCTTCGGCTTGAGCCGCGAACTGCAGTTGCGCGGGCACGCCGTCGAGATCATCCTGCCCAGGTACGACTGCATGCGCCACGACCAGGTCTTGGACATGAGGATCGCGTATCACGATCTGTGGGTGCCTTGGGACCGCGGCGCCATCCGCTGCACCGTCTGGTCGGGTCTGGTGCACGACATCCGCTGCTTCTTCATCGAGCCGCACTCCGCACAGTCCTACTTCGACCGCGGCACCTACTACGGGTTCTGGGACGATCCGCAACGCTTTGCCTTCCTCAGCAAGTCGGCGCTGGAGTTCATGCTCAAGGCCGGCAAGCGGCCCGAGGTGATCCACACGCACGACTGGCAGACCGCGCTGGTGCCGGTGCTGCTGTACGACATCTATGCGGCCGCCGGGCTGATGGACCAGCGCGTGTGCCACACGATCCACAACTTCGCGCACCAGGGCGTGACCGGCCCGCATACCCTGCATGCGGTGGGCCTGCACAGGATCGAGCACTATGGCGCCGCCGACTGCATGGGCGACGACCTCGACCACCACGCGATCAATCTCACCAAGGGTGCGCTGGTGTATGCCAACTTCGTGACCACCGTATCACCGCATCACGCCTGGGAAGTGCGCTTCACCGACCTGGGCTGCGGTCTCGGACACACGCTGCATCGGTACAGCCAGAAATTCGGCGGCATCCTCAACGGGCTCGACTACGAGATGTGGAACCCGCAGATCGACCCGCACATCGTGCAAAGCTACGACGCGCAGTCCATCGACAAGAAGGCCGTCAACACCCACGCCCTGCGCCAGCAAATGCGGCTGCGCCCCGGTGCGCGGCCGCTGATCGGCTATGTCGGGCGCCTGGACACGCAAAAAGGCCTGCACCTGATTCGTCACGCCCTGTTCTATGCGCTCGAGCATGACGCCCAGTTCGTGCTGCTGGGCTCGGGTTCCGAGCATGGCATCAACGAGGACTTCTGGCACCTCAAGCGCAGGCTGGTTGGCAACCCCGATTGCCACCTGGAGATCGGCTATGACGAGGATCTCGCCCACCTGATCTACGCCGGTGCCGACATCCTGATCATGCCCAGCCTGTTCGAGCCCTGCGGGCTGACGCAGATGATCGCGTTGCGCTATGGCACCGTGCCGGTGGTGCGTGCGGTGGGCGGGCTCAAGGACACGGTCTTCGACTGGGACTTCTCCGAGCTGCCGAGGGAGCAGCGCAACGGTTTCGTGTTCGAGCATCCCGATCACCCCGGCATCGAATCGGCGTTGAGCCGCGCGCTCGGCTTGTGGCGCGACGAGCCCGCGCTCTTCCGCCAACTCGTCGCGCAGGGCATGGCCTACGACTACTCGTGGAACCTGCCTAGCCGCAACTATCTCGATATCTACGACTTCATCAGCCACGCATAGGCCACCCGATGACCCAACTGCCTGAAACCGTGGACGACGTGCCCAACCTGAGCGGGTCCGAGGCGTTGATCGAACGCGCCATCGCCGGCGCACGCGATCGGCCGGTCTTCCTGCCCGACAGCCGCATCTCCTTCGAGCGCATGCGCAGCGCCTGCGCCGTGGCGCTGCACATGCACCAGCCGTTGATCCCGGCGGGGGGCGACGATCTGCGCACCGCGGCGCTGATCAGCAACCTGCAGTACATGTTCGAACACCCGGGCGTGGGCGACAACCACAACGCCTCGGTGTTCCAGCACTGCTACGCGCGCATGGGCGAATTCATCCCGGCGCTGCTGGCCGAAGGCCGCGAGCCACGCATCATGCTCGAGTACTCGGGCACCTTGCTGCATGGCCTGCGCGCGCTGGGCGCACACGCGGTGATCGACGGCCTGAAGCGCATCACCTGCGAGCCCGAGCTGCGGCGTGCCGTCGAGTGGCTCGGCGCACCCTGGGGCCACGCGGTGGCGCCATCGACGCCGGTGCAGGATTTCCGCCTGCACGTGCGTGCCTGGCAGCACCACTTCGCCGCCATCTTCGGGCTGGAGGCGCTGGCACGCGTGCGCGGCTTTTCGCCTTCGGAGATGGCGCTGCCGAACCATCCCGAGGTGGCCTACGCCTTCGTGCGCACGCTGCGCGACTGCGGCTACCGCTGGGTACTGGTGCAGGAACACACCGTCGAGCAAGCGGGCAGCGGCGCTGCCCTGCAGCAAAGGCACCTGCCGCAGCGGCTGGTGTGCCGCAACGCCGCCGGCGACACGGCGAGCATCGTCGCCATCATCAAGACGCAGGGCTCCGACACCAAGCTGGTGGCCCAGATGCAGCCCTGGTACGAGGCGAAGAGCCTGCAGCGGCAGGCGCTGGCCGGGCGCCTCGTGCCGCCGCTGGTGACGCAGATCGCCGATGGCGAGAACGGTGGCGTGATGATGAACGAGTTCCCGTCCAAGTATTTCGAGGTCGTGCGCGAAGCCACGGGCAGCGAGGTGCCGTTGGTGAACGCCACCGAGTACCTCGAGCACCTGTTTGCCAGTGGCGTGCGCGAATCCGATTTGCCCGAGATCCAGCCCCTGTTCCAGAACCGCATCTGGGCACGCATGCAGCCCGGCGACGGCAGCGCGCGGCTCGGGCAGGTGGTCGACGAGTTGCGCCGCGAGGACAGCCGCTTCCACATGGAAGGCGGCAGCTGGACCAGCAACCTGACATGGGTGCAGGGCTACGAGAACGTGCTCGGGCCGATGGAGGAAGCCAGCGCCTTGTTCCACGAAAAGGTCACGCAGCACGCTATGCCGACGCATGAGCGCCGCTTCCGCAATGCGCTTTTGCATCTGCTCTCGTCGCAGACCAGTTGTTACCGTTACTGGGGCCAGGGCCAGTGGACCGACTACGGCCGCGAGGTCTGCCGCCGCACCACGGAGATACTGAAGAACGACTATTGAGGCCCGGGGCAACGATTCGCGCTCGCAGAGCGTGCTCTGGCTGCTGCTCGAAGAACTCGGCCTGCCCTACGAGATCAAGCATTGCCAGCGTGATGCCACCACGCGCCTGGCGCCGCCGGAGCTGAAGGCCGTGCACAGGCTCGGCAAGTCGCCGGCGCTCAGCGGCGGCGGCACCAAGCTCGCTCTCTTACAGGCCGGTGCAGAACTTGCCGGTCGGGTCGGTGTAGTGCATCCACCCCGTCTGGTTCGGGTTGCCGGCCAGAAGCTTTTCAGGGGGCAGCTGGTAGGCCTCGGCCACGGCTGGCCAGGCATTCAGCGTGTGTACCTGGATCCGCGTCCTTCGGCCCTCGGGTGGCTGGGCAGCGTGGGTGAGTGCGGGGCGAATCGTTCGAACAGCATTTCACCATCGGGCAACAGGCCGCACGCCCGCCAGCCCGCGCTGGCATAGAAGCGCTGCGCGCGCGTGTTGGGGTCGGTGGACAGCCACAGCCGCCGCAGCCCGCGCGACCACAACCACTCGAGCAAGGCGTCGTGCAGGCGCCGGCCGTGGCCCTGGCCCTCGTGCGCGGGGTCGATGAACAGCGCCCAGATGTGGCCCGTCTGGCCATTGCCGATGGCGAAGCCGACGATCTGCGCGTCCTGCTCGACCACCCAGCCGCGGCCCGAGACCTCGATGGCATGGCGCACCTCGTCGTCGTCGATCACGCGCGAGACGAGGCGGTTCTCCTTCACAGCGTGCCGCACGCGCTGCATGCCCGGGATATCGGCCGACACGGCCTGCCGCAATGGCGCATGGGCTTGTGTCATGTCGCCGTGGTCTTCAGCGGCAGCTGTTGTTCGGCCGCCCAGTCGCGCAGCGCCTCGTGCACCGCAGCCTCCTGGTAGGCATACCAGTTCTCGAGTTGCCCCTCGCGTTCAAGCAGGGCCTTCAGGTTGCGGTAGGCACCCGGTCGGTGGAAGAAGTTGGCCACGGTCGTGCAACGCCGCGGCAAGAACTCTTCCACGAATCTCATTGCCAGACGGTTGCCGAGGTCCAGGTCGTGCTTGTGCGGCACGGCCACATAACGTGTGTCGTCGTCCAGATCCTGCGGCAGCTCGTCATCGATTTCGCCGTTGCCGCCTTGCCAATACACCTGCCCGGTGCGCCGGCACACAAGCGCCCTGTTGTTGCCGCCGGGATCGGTGCTGACCCATTCGAACGCCGTCACCAGATCGTCCAGCAAGGTGGCCGACTCGCCGCCCGTGGCTTGCGCCGAGGCCGTGGCACCCGGGCCTGCAAGCGCGGGCTCGGCGGGCCACAGCGTGGCCGCCGGCGCAGCCACGATCGGCGCGCCCAGACTGTGTATTGCCGGCAGCGTGGCGTTGTGGTGCGCGATGATGCTTGCGGCGTCCAGGTGCGGCTTGTCGTGCGTGGTGTGCGCATCCGACACCAGCGTCACCCGGTAGCCGAGCGAGGCCGACCAGCGCACGGTCGAATCGACGCAGAACTCGCTGGCATAGCCGGCCACGGCGACGGCCCCGATGTCGCGCTTGGCCAGCATCGCGTGCAGCTGGCTGCTGGCATAGGGCGCCGAGCTGCGCTTGCGCACGCGCAGGTCGCTGGCCTCGGTGGCCAGCCGGGCATCGAGCTGCCAGCCGGGGCTTGCGTGGGCGAGCTCGGTGCCGGCGGCCTCGTGCTGGATCAAGAACACCGGCGCACCCACGGCACGCGCGCGCCGCGCCAGCTGGTTGATGCGCTCGAACACCGCGTCCAGATCGTGGGCCGGTGGCGCCTGGGCAAACAGCCCGGCCTGCATGTCCACGATCAGCAATGCCATTGCCATGATCCAACTCCCAAGTCGTGGCCGCCGGGCCTGTGCGCGCTCAGCCGTCGGCCGCGGGCGGCCGCGGCTTGCGGGCCAGCACTTCGATCGGCACCACGCGCCCTTCCGACAGCCCGCGCGCGCTGTTGGCCATGGCCTGGGCGGCCATGTCGCCATGGATCAGCATGACGGCGCGATGCGGCGGTTTCTCGCCGCGCTCGACCAGCGCGCGCGAGCGTGCTGCAAAAGCACGTGCCTGCTCCAGCGTGTTGTGCAGGTGCAGCACCTCGAAACCGGCCTCGAGCAGGCCCTGCCGGGTGTCGTCGGGCGTGCACAGGAAACTACTCGCCGCCGTGCGCGCCCACGGCGTGGGAAAGTCCAGTTCGGCGCCAGCGCCGCGGGCGATCTCCGACAGCACCAGCCACGCGCCGGGCTTGAGCACGCGAGCGATCTCGCGGTAGAGCGCAGCCTTGTCGGCGATGTTCATCGACACGTTCATCGAGTACGCACCGTCGAAGCTTGCCTCGGCAAAGGGCATGGCCAGCGCATCGCCGACGTGGAAGCGGGTGCGCTCCTGCAGGCCGAGCAGGCTCGACAGGTGGCGCGCCACGTCGCAGAACTCCGCCGTCAGGTCGATACCGGTGACGTGGCAGCCAAAGCGCCGCGCGAGGTGGCGTGCCGGCCCGCCTATGCCGCTGCCGATGTCGAGCAGGCGCTCGTGCGGCCCGGCCTGCACCAGCGCCGCCAATGCGGCCGTGGCCTCCATGCCGCGGCCATGGAACTGGTCGTAGGGCTCCAGGTCCTGCATGCTCGGGCGCGCCGGGTCGGCGCCGTCGTCGGCCAGCGCCGCGTTCAGGCGTTGCAGCAGATCGCCACGCGTGTAGTGCGTGGTGATGTCCTCGGGCCGGGTCATCGTGCGTCGTGCCTTTCATCGCGCGGGCTGCGGCGTGGCCGGGCTTGCGCGTCGGCATGCCCGGCGCGGTCGGCTTCGAGCCTTCTTGCAGCGCCAACCGCGGGCTGCACCGCCGCCTGTTGAAGGAGCCTGGATTCAGCCATTTTCAGTGTTCGTGTGGGCCTGCGGTTCGGCCGGACGATGGCGGCGCATCTGCATGATCGTGCCCAGAGCCAGGGCGCAGCAACCGCCTCAGACGGGCTGTGTGCCAGGCGATCCATTGCGCCGCCGGCTACTTGACCCGATCGCCGTAGGTGATCGAGACCAGCTTGCCGGACTCGAAGCGCAGCGTGGTCATGAACTGGCCATAACCCGGGTTGAAGGTCCATTCGTCCACCGTCTCGCACGGCGCGTTGATGATCACGTTGCCGCGCTTGGGTTCGTCAATGGCGGGGCGCACGGGCACCGGCTTGCAGAACGAATCCTTCAGCACCGGCGCACCGCATTTCGCCAGCACGGCCGACTTGTTGTCGCCGACCTGGACCAGGTCATTGCTGCAGCGAAAGGTTTGCGTGGCCGCCGAAGCGCCGGACAGCGCGACGAGTGTCGCGGCGGCGAACAGCGTGCGTTGCATAAATCGCATGGCAGCACTCCTTGTAGCCTCGAACGCAGCCCACGAACGCAGGCACGAACACGACACGCCCACCGGACATTTCACCGCATCTTGCCGTGCCTGCGGCTGCCGTGCAAGCGTGCGTGCTCAGGCATCCGGCGGCCCCTTGAGCTCGACCACGTTGCCTTGCGGATCGCTGATGTAGATCGACGGCCCCTGGCCTTCGGCCCCGTAGCGAGCGGCCACCGGGCCCGCCGGGATGCCGTATGCATGCAAGTGGGTGCGCAGCTCGGCCTCGTCGAAGGGATCGATGCGCAGGCAAAAATGGTCCAGGTTGCGGCCCTCGGGCCCGGGCGGCTGGCCGCCTGCCTGGCCGAGCAGGCCGGCCACCGGCACCAGGTCGATCAGCGAGCGCCCGGCGCGCAGTTGCACCAGGCCGATGTCGTCCTGGCGCTTTTCGACCGTGCAGCCGAGCGCGCCGCAGTAAAACGCAAGCATGCGTTCAAGGTCGATGACACGCAGGACGAGGTGGTCGATGCCGCGCACATGAATCATCGCGCTTCGACCTCCGCCGTCTGCAGCCACAGCGTCGCCGCTGCTGCCAGCAGCGCGTTCATGCCGCCTTCGTAGCCGACGGCGCGGCCGCGCAGGCGCGCCACCAACTCGGCCGGCAGCCTGCAGGCCACCGGCACCAGCCGGGTCTTCGCGTGAGCTGGCTTGCGCGCGCCCTGCGCGCCGACGGTGGCGGCGCCTTGCCCGAAACGCCGGGGCACGATGCCGGATTTCATCTTGCCGTCGAGCTTCTTTGCGAGTTGCTTTTCGAGGTCGGTCTTCTTCATGCTCATGGTGCGGCTCGCAACGAAAGGGCGGCTATTGTCGCTGGCTTCAAGACCCCTGATGTACTGCTGTGCAACCCGTCGACGGTACCGACGGCTCGCGCCTGGCGCGCAGCGCGGGATGCCGAAGTCAGTCTGTGGCAGACGAGCTCGAAAGGGAAGTCTGCGACGAATCTTCGCTTCGGTCCGGCAGGCCTGGGCTTGCCGTGATGTGGGAAGGTCGCTGGGCGCCTTGCGCGTGCCCGGGTGCAAACAGCGCCTCCATCTCGCGGCGCAGCCGGTAGGCGTCGGTCGCGGTGTCCACCGCCACGTCGTCCCAGCACAGTGGCTGGCCCTGCCTCACCGTCCGCAACAGCCTGATGCCGTGCGCCAGGCCCAGCGGCAGGCCGCCGCGCTGCAGCGAGGTGGCGGCCGGCAGCAGCTTGCCCCACACAGTGTAGCCGCCTTCGCCGTCGAGCACTTCGCCGGCCTGCAGGTCGCGCTTGGCGGTGGCCACCACGTCAGCGTTCCAGCCGACCGCCACGCCAGTGGCCTCGCCGCGCAGCGCCACGCTGGCCACCGACAGGCCGACCTCCAGGCCGATCAGGTGCCAGCGCTTGTACAGCGTGAAATAGCGCCCGCTCGGGTCGGTATGGGCGTTGTATTCCTCGAAGCAGTTGCGGATGTAGTCGGTCTCGCCCTCGACCGTGACCCACACGCCCATGCGGATGTCGTAGGGGATCTTGCGGCCATCGGCTTCGAGTGAGGAAATTACCTCGACCATGCCCTTGCGCTCGAGCACGCCGCCTTCGCTGATCGGCCGCGTGACGAAGGGAATGTCCTCGACGCTGGCCGGCGGGTAGAGCAAACCGTTGCTCGGCACGCTTAAGGACGTGGC
>DASQFA010000768.1:0-13432 GCA_035633375.1 Rubrivivax sp. | reverse complement strand
CAAGCGCCACGGCGAGCCTTCGTTGTCACGCACTCTGCCGCTCACCGCCAGAAGCGAACCGTCCGGCGAGAGCGCGAACTCCGGCCGGTGATCGATCGCAATGCGGCCGGTTTCCTGCAGGGCAGGCAGCGAGCGGACACGGATCGTGCCCACACCGCGGGTATCCTGATGCAATGTCGCGACGTGCTGCGACCGGGCGTCGAAAATCATTGCCCACGGATCGGCATCGTCCTGCACTGGCAGCGCCTTGCCGCCGGCGGTGTTCCAGACCATCAGCCGGCGCCGCTGGCGATCTCTTGCCGCGACGTAGCGCGCGCTGATGGCCACGTCGGCTGCATCGCGCACCCCCGCCAGTTCAACCGGCGCCAGCTCGAGTTGCAGATCGAGCAGGCTCACGGCCGGACTGCGTGCCCGCACGATCAGATGGCGGCCATCATCGCTGAACATCAGGCGGTCTGCGCCGAACATGCCGGTGTGCATGCCCTGCAATTCGCCGGCAATCGACCAGACGCGCAACTCGCCGTGGTCGTTGGCACTGGCCAGTCGACGGCCGTCCGGCGCCATGCCGACCGCCGCGATGGCCGAGACCGGGTCGCCCACACCACTTCCGCCGTGGATCATGCTCAGCGCCTGGTCGCCGCTGGTCAGGCGCCACAAGCCGATCGAACCGTCCGATCCGCCCGACGCGACCAGCCGGTCCCGCGGGCTGAAGCCCACGTTCTCCGATCCACCGGGGTGCACCGCACGCAGCCGCTCGCGCCCCGAGGGCAGATCCCAAAGGCGAGCGGTTCCGTCCGACGAGGCCGTGAGCAGCTGCGCGCCGTCCGGGCTGAATGCCAGCGACTGCACCGGCGCCTGGTGCGGCAACCGAACCACCTCCTGGCCGTTGACAAGGTCCCACACTCGCGCCGTGCCGTCACGCCCCGCACTGGCAAGCGAGTCGCCGTCGGCGCTGAAGGCAACCTGGTCGATCCACTTGAAGTGCTCGGGCTGGCCATCCTCGCGCCGGCTGAGGTGCGTCGCCTCGAACAACCGGCGGCCATCTGCCACGTCGAAGACACCGGCGCGGTCGCCACTGGCGGTGGCCAGGCGCGCGCTGTCGGCGCTGAAGGCCAGGCCCAGGCCGGCACTGCCCCAGCACCAGCGGCGCGGCTGCGCAGGGGCAGTCTGCAGATCGACCAGTTGCACGCAGGCACGGGTGTCGAGTGCGGCAAGGTAGCGACCGTTCGGGCTGAAGAGCACCGCACGCATCTCCTCATGGCCTTCGATGCGCCGCAGCAGCGTGCCGTCAGCCAGGTTCCACAGCCGCGCACTGCCGTCCTTGCTGCCGGTGGCGAGCCAGGCCCGCTGCGCATGGAAGGCCACGCTGACGACGCTGTCGTCGTGCGCCAGCCGGGCGGTTTCGCGACCTGTGACGGTGTCCCACAGTCGGGCGCTGTGGTCGTTGCTGCCGGTGGCCAGCAGGCGGCTGTCGGCGCTGAAGGCCAGGGCGACCACTTCGGCATCCACGCCCGGGGCCTTCCAGCTGAACCCGCCGCCGGGTTTCTCGACCACGAGGCCCGGCTGGGCTTCATGGGCCAGTGTGGCCACGCTGCGGCGCGAGCGTACGTCGATCAGCTCGGCCGTGCCGTCCTCTCGCGCCGCGGCCAGCAGGGCGCCATCGGGGCTGAAGCCGAGCGAGCGCACGCGGCCACGCTGGGGGGCACTCTCATGGCTGGACGACCATTCCAGCTGCGGCAACAGCGTCAGCGCGGCGCGCAGCGCCTGGTTGCCTTCGAACGAGGAGTGCCGGTCGACCGACTCCAGCGCCAGCAATACAGCCAGCGGCAGGCGGTCGGGGTTTTGCCGAAGCACCAGGCTGGATTGCGCCGCCAACTGCCGCGCCAGCGCGATGCGACCCTGTTCCACGGCCACCGCTCGCTCGGCCTGTGCCACGCGGCGCTGCTGCACCGCCAACAGCGCGGAGATGGACGACGCCAGCGTAAGCGCCACCAGCCCCGCCACCGCCGAACGTGCCAGCAGCCGGGTTCGGCCATGCTGGCGCACGTCTTCGCCATCCAGCAGGTCCTTGTCCTTGCCGTGGATCGGTGCGGCAAGGTCGAGCACGGCGGAGCGAAACGCGGGGTGATCGAGCGTGAGCCGAGTGTCGGAGTGCGCCCAGCGCAAGTCGACATGCTTGGGTTCGTCCTCGAAACGGCCTGCCAACTGACCGGGCAGCGCATCGGTTCGTGACCAGTCGAAATCACCCTCGGCTTCGTTCCAGTGCAGTTCGCCTGCGCTCTGCACGATCAGCAGATGTGCCGCATCGCGATGGGCCAGCCACCAGTCCAACTCCTTGGCCACCCACTGGGAACGCGCTGCTTCGGGAGAGGCCATCAGGATCAGGAAGCGCGATTGCGACAGGGCCGCTTCGATCGAGGGCCACAGGCCGGGCTCGGCCGCCAGATTGGTCTCGTCGCGGAATACCCTCAACGCGCGCAACACGTACCAAGGCTTGGCCAGCCTGTGCAGGCCGGTCTGCAACGCTGGCGCCAAGGTCCCATCGGCGGCATGGCTGTACGAGATGAAGGCAGCGAACTTCATGGTCGCCGTGGCTCGAAGGGGTGGCTGGTCTGCAACACCTGCGGATCGTCGCGCCGAGTCAGTCCGCGATCAAGAGGCAGGCGCGGCATCGACACCACATAGAGATACCGGCACATTGAACATCGAGATGCCATGGTCACACCTGCTCGAGTCCCGATCGTCCGCGGCGCCTGTGGCGATGCCGCCGTACGCAGCGCAGGCCCGCTCATCGCCATAGCAATCGGCTTGCAGCGCATCAATGTCCAATCAAACCATGTTCCGCGGCACCGCGCGGTACATGGCCAACGAACGACCGCTTGCCGCCTATCGGTTCGGCCCTGCTGTCGTCAGCTTCGGGTCGCCAGCGGCAGTTCGTGCTCTTTGGAAGCAGCCGCTCGGCTGCCGTCGCGTCCACGCGATGTGGCCCGTGGCGGCGCTGGCGGCGCTGGCGGCCAAGGTCGGCTACGACGTTCTGGCGCCGGACCTTCCGGGGTGCTGCCTGACAGAAGTTCCGGGACCGGGCTGGCGCGCGCTGCGGCGACCGGGTGGGGCTGGTGGCGGACCTTGCGCGCGCTGGCGGCGGCCGATGCCCGGCCACTGGTGCTGGTGGGGGCAAGCATGGGCGGCCTGCTCGGGTGCACCTGGCCTGCCCTGTAGCCCAGGTGCTGCTGCAAGGTGCGTCGGGCAACGGACCCGTCCAGGGCGTGCGCCTGCACGACGGCCGCGAGCAACGCACAGCGGCCGTGGTGCTAAGCGCCGAACCCCTGGGCGCCGCGCCGACTGTGTTCGCGCCCGGCGCCCTGCCGCCGACCTGGGCGCAGCGGCTGCGGTCGTTGCCGTCGTCGGCGTCGATGCTGGCGGTACATCTTGGCTTCCGCGGCGAGCTTCACGGCCTGGCGTCGGTGAACCACCTGCATGTCGACGGGCGCATGCTTGAGGTGGTGCTGCCCAGCCTGGCGGACCCTCCCGCGCGCCGTCGGGGTATCGCACGGTGGAGCTGATGCAGTTGCTGGACCCTGCGCAGGCAAGCGACTGGTTCGAGACGCCTGATCTCACCACCCCCAGGGGCAGCGCGGGGCAGCGCCGCGTCTGTTGCCACTTCGGCAAGATCTGTGGCATGGTGTGGGTGTAGCGGGCGCTTGCAAAGGAAACTAGGTGGGACTGGGAATTCTTCACGTCTTTGTTTGCATTTTGTTGCTGGTGCCCGGCATTCGTGCCGAAGCGCAGGAGCCGAAGAAAGTGCCGCGTGTGGGCTACCTGGCAGCCGTTTCGGCAACTGCCGACGCGCCGCGCCTGGAGGCGTTTCGCCGCGGCCTGCGCGAACTGGGTTATGTCGAAGGCAAGAACATCGTCGTCGAATACCGGCACGAGAGTGTCGATCTCCAGCGGCTTCCCGAACTTGCTGCCGAGTTGGTCCGGCTGAACGTGGATGTGCTCGTCACCGTGACCACGAATGCGGCGCTGGCGGCGCGCAAGACCACCAGCACCCTGCCCATCGTCTTCATGGGAATTACCGATCCGGTCGCCGCCGGGCTGGTGATGAGCCTGGGGCGACCTGGCGGCAACAGTACGGGCGTCACCAACATGGCGGCGGTGCTGACCGGCAAGCGCATGGAGTTGCTGAAGGAAGCCGTGCCCCAGGCGCGCCGCATCGCGGTGCTTTGGGACCCGCAGGCGCCTGGCTCCGTCCCACAGTGGAATGAAAGCCATGGGCCTGCACAGATGCTGCAACTGAAGCTGCATTCGATGCAGGTCAGCAGCGCCGAGAACTACGTGGCCGCGTTCAGGCAGGCCGTCAAGGCAGGCAACCAGGCGGTCTGGGTGACGCTGAATCCATTGGCAAACTCGAACCAGAAGCTGATCGCCGAACTGGCCATTGACAGCCGCCTGCCTTCGGTCTGCGCCCGCAGCGACTATGCCGAGAACGGCTGCCTCATGGCCTACGGGCCCGGCTACAGCGCGGAGGGACAGGACGGCGCCCGCTTTCTGGACAAGATCCTGAGGGGCGCCAAGCCGGCCGAGTTGCCGGTGGAGCAGCCGACGAGGTTCGAGCTGGTGGTCAACCTGAAGACGGCCAGGCGCATCGGCGTGCACATCCCGCAGTCGGTGCTGAACCGGGCAGACAAGGTGATCGAATGAGCGCGTCGTCATGGGCGCAAGGCGCAGGACACGGTCGCGACCGGACTCAGGCGTCTCGCAGCCTCAGCCGCATCCGCAAGCCCACCGGCGCCATCGCGAACATCAGCCGCTCGGCCGGCTCGCCGCCGTCCTCGGTGCCCACCGATTCGAGATCAAATCGCGTCAGCAAGGTCAGCAGCACCATCTTCATTTCCTGCAACGCCAGGTAGCGCCCCGGGCACATGCGTGGCCCGGCGCCAAAGGGCATGGAGATGCGCTTGGCGGAGGCCGGCGACAAGCCGCCCTCGCCCAGCCAGCGCTCGGGCTTGAAGGCCTGGCCCTCCGGCACGAAGGCGTCGTCCACGCTGTCGTGGCGCAACAAGCTGATGACCACGCTGCCTTCGGGCACGGCGACGTCGCCGACGACGGTGTCCTTCAGCGCCTGCAGCGGCAGCAACGGACCCACCGGCTTCAGGCGCATGGTCTCGTTCATGCAGGCTTCGATGAAGTCCAGCCGCGACAGATGGTCCAGCGTGACCTTGGTGTGCGTGCCCATCACGCCGCGCGCTTCCGCGCTGGCCCGCGCCAGCGCCTGCGGGTGCCGGTGCAGCAGCCAGATGCACCAGGCCAGCGTGTTGGCGGTGGTGTCCTCGCCGGCCAGCAGCATGGTGAGCACGTTGCCGGCGACCTGGTCGTCGTCGATGCCGCTGCCGGGGTCGTCGGCAGCGACGAGCATGCCTTCGAGCAGGCTTTGCGGCGCGGCGCGGCGCGCCGGGTCGGCGGCCAGGCGTTGGCGTGCCGTGGCAATGAAGCCATCGATGGCGGCATTCACCGCCATCAGCGCGCGATCGAGTTCGCGGTCGGACGGCAGCTTGAAGAAGCGCCAGTACGGAATGGCGCTGAAGATGCGCGTGAACAGCTTGGGGAAGATCTTGTCCAGGTTCTGCTGGATGATGTCGTCGTCGGATTCCAGCGTGTTCACGTCGGTGCCGAAGGCCAGCCCGGCGATGGCATCCACCGTGAAGCGCATCAGGTCGGCCTGCAGGTCGATACTGGCGCCCTGCCGTGCCGCCTGGGCCCAGCGCCCGGCCAGGCGCTCGCCGCACTTCACCAGCGACGGGTAGTAGGCCTTGACATGCCCCGGGTCGAAGGCCGCCATGACCATGCGCCGCTGGCGCTTCCAGACCTCGCCGTTGACGCTGAACAGGCCCGACTTGAAGCCCATCTCCAGGCCGATCGCCTCCAGCCTTTCGGTGCGGCGGAAGCCCTCGGGGCGGTCGCGCAGCACAGTCGCCACGGCCTCGTGGTCGGCTACCACCAGCACGCGCCGGTCGGCCATGAGGATCTGGTAGAAGCGCCCGTACTCGCGCGCCCATTGGCCGAGTTGCAGATGCATCCCTGCCGGCTTGATCTGCGGCAGGTTGCCCAGCACCGGCCAGCCCTTGGGCCCTGGCAGCTCGGCGATGCGGCGCAGTGTTGGGCTGGCCGCCGGCGCCTGTGTGGGCGCGGCGTGGCTTTCGGTGGGCGGGGCGATGCTCGACATGGGGCTCCAGCGGTGCGTCCGTGGGTGAGGCACTAGCTTACCCGCTGGCCGGCTTCAGCGCGGTGGGGCTGCTGGTGCCAGAAGGAAATCCACCACCTGCTCCCACCAGGCCTTGTCGACCCGCGCCGCCCAGTCGTTGTGGCCGGCCGAGGCCACGACGAGCAGCCGCTTGGGCTCGGGCAAGGCCTCGTACAGCGCCTGGCCGAAGCGCGGCGGCACGATGCGGTCGTGCTCGGCCACGGCCACCACCACCGGGCGGTGCCAGTCTGCCAGGTGGGCGATGCTGTCGTAGGGGTCGCGCAACAGCCAGCGCACCGGCAGCCAGGGGTAGTGATGAGAGGCCACGTTCTGCAGCCGATCCCAGGGGGTGATCAGCAGCAGCCCGGCAACCTGATCGTGCTGGCGCGCCGCCGCGGCGGCGGCCACACCGGCGCCCAGCGATTCGCCGATCACCAGCAACGGCGGGCCATAGGCGCGGTACGCCTGCGCCAGCGTCGCGGCGGCATCGTCGACCATCGGCGCCTCACCCACGTCGCCGCCACGCGGGCCATAGCCCGGGTACTCGGCCAGGATCACGCGCACGCCCAGCCGCGACAGTGCCGCGGCGTAGTAGTCGCGGTGCCCGGCATGCCCGGCATTGCCATGGAAGACCACGGCCGTGGCGCGCGCCTGGCCCACGGGTGGCGCGACGAGGCCGCGAAAATCCTTCGCCGTGGGCCAGGCCTGCAGTCCGCCCGCCTCGAGTTCGGCCACCGTGGCCTTGGCGGGAAAGTAGAGCAAACGGTCCTGCAGCAACGCGGGGCCTCCCACGGCGATCAATCCGGCCACTGTCAGCCCCAGCCACATGGTGCGCAGCCCCATCGAAGGCGTTGTCGGGCGGTCGCCTACGCCGCTTCTGCGTTGATTGGCACGGCGCCAGGGCCGCGTCAGGCGCAGGCCGAACGCAAGCGGCGCAAGGCCTCGTTGTCCGCAGGCAGATGGGCCCGGCTCTCGTTGGCGAAGTAGCGCTCGCCATCCGGCAACGGCTCGTCGCCCTTGCCCGGCCAGCCACGCACCGCCACCACGCCGCTCGCGAGCGTGGCGGCAGGGATGCTGCGGTTGTCGATGTCGCGCTGGCACACCAGCAACACGCCGTTGGCCGCGAGCACCCGATTGCGCAGCGCGTTCATGCTCGGCCTGGCCGTAGTGGCCAATGCGCGCGATTCGGGCGGCAGCGACAACAGGAAGAACCTGCGCCCACCGGCGTTCTGTGCCATCGCCCGGTCTGCCGCCACCTGGAAGCTGAAGCCCGCACCGGCGATGTACAAGCCGCCCTCGGACTGCGCCCGCACGCCCGTCGAGCATGCCGCGGCGGCCAGAACGGCGCACACGAGCTTGAATGCAGCAGTGCCGGGCAAGGCCATGAGAACTCTCCTCGACGCAAAGCGCCTGAAACGGGCACCGCAAATGCTAAGCCATGGCGTCGCAGGGTTGCCGCACAAGCTGCGGCACATGCCGCACTTCAAGCCCTGGTCAAGGCAGCCGATCGCTACCGACCGTCACCACCAGCCCCGCATCGAAGGCGCTGTTCTCGGGCAGCGCCGCGCCGCGAACCTGGTAACCGCGCGGATTGCACAGCACACGGCACGGGCCCACGCGGTAGTCGCGGCTGGTATGCGTGTGGCCATGCACCCATAAGCTGGGCACCTCGAAAAAGTGCGACGGCAGTTCGCTGAGGTAACCCGTGGACACCCAATCCGCGGCAAAGCGCGGCGCCAGCGAGCCGCGCTGCGGGCCATGGTGCGTGACCACGACGGTCTCACCGTCGAAAGGCTCGGCCAGCGAGCGCTCCAGCCAGGCGCGCTGTTGCACATGCATGCGCAGCGTGTCGTGCGGCACCAGCCGGCGCGGCAACCCGGTGGCGGATCCGGGCCCTTCGTCGAGCCAGCCGATGGTGCCGTAGTCGGCCATCACGCGGTGGGCCGCTGCCATGCCGCGTTCAGGCTGCGATACCAGGCCTTCGGGGGTGTCGATGTGCAACGCAAAATCGGTCCACAAGGTGCAACCCAGGAAGCGCACCCCGTCGATGACGACCTGCGCGCAATCCAGCCAATGCACTGGCGGCGCCCGCATGTGCTGCGCCGCCGACTGCATCGCTGCCGCCTCATGCTGCAGCACGCGGTCGTAGTACTCATGGTTGCCGCTCACCGCCACCACGGCACGGGCGCGCTGCAATGGCGCACTGGCCTGCACCCAGCCGACCAGGCTGCTGCCGGGGCAGATGATGTCGCCGGCCAGCACCGCCACGTCGAAGTCGAGCGTCTGCGGCAAGGCCAGATCGCAGAACTCCAGATGCAGGTCCGACAACAGCAGCAGCTTCAAGCTCAAAGCCTCTCGACGTAGCCGAAACTGCCCTGCCCTCGCACCTCGCGCGCGGCCTGCAGCATGCCGGCCATGGCCGCGCGGTACAACGAGGTGGCCAGGCTGATGCGCTTGACACCGGCGGCACGCAGCTCAGCCACGCTGAACGCACTGCCCTTCATGCCGATCATGTAGTTCATCGGCTTGCCGACGGCTGCGCACACCGCGCGCACTGCCTCCAGATCGGGCAGCGCCGGGGCGAACAGCACGTCAGCACCGGCTCTCTCGAAGGCCTGCAGCCGGGCGATGGTGTCGTCGAGATCGGGCTTTCCGCGCAGGAAGTTCTCGGCCCGCGCCGTCAGCGTGAAGGGGAATGGCAAGGCTCGTGCGGCTTCGGAAGCTGCGGCGACGCGCTCCACCGCATGCGCGAAGTCGTACAGCCGCCGGTCGTTGCCCGCGTCTTCGATCGAGCCGCCGACCAGCCCGCACTCGCCCGCCAGCCGAATGCACAGCGCGGCATCTGCGGGCGCGTCGCCGAAGCCGTTCTCCAGATCGCCCGCCACGGGCAAATCGGTGGCTTGCACGATGACCCGGGCATGAGCCAATGCCTCATCGCGCGTCAGCTCCCCGTCGCGTCGGCCGAGCACGCCCGCGGCGGCGCCGCTGGAGGTGGCCAAGGCACTGAAACCCAGGCCGGCCAGGGCACGCGCGCTGCCCGCATCCCAGGGGTTGGGAATGACGAAACACTCACCGCGGTGCAACGCACGGAACTGCTCGGCCTTGTCGTGCTGGGTGGCTGCCATGGGTTGCTCCTGCCGCGGCACTGGGCGTGCGCACGCTTCAAGCATAACGGCGGCGCAATCGCCGTCAGGCCGGCACGCGCCTGCAGCGCCGCGCCCCGGGCTTCGCGGTAGAGTCACTGCCCCGACCCATGCGAGGCAGCGATGATCAAGTTCTACTTCAACCATGCCCCCAATCCGGCGAAAGTCGCGCTCTTCCTCGAAGAAGCCGGCCTGGCCTACGAGCCGGTGCCGGTGGACACGCGCAAGGGCGAGCAGTTTGCGCCGGCCTTCATGGCGCTGAACCCGAACGCAAAGGTGCCGGTGATCGTGGACGGCGAAGTGATCGTGTTCGACAGCAACGCGATCCTTCTTTACCTGGCCGAGAAGACCGGCCGCTTCCTGCCGCCCGATACGCCCGCCGCGCGCGGGCCGATGCTGTCGTGGCTGATGTTCGTGGCTTCGGGCGTGGGCCCCTACTCGGGCCAGGCGGTGCACTTCAGGCACTACGCGCCACAGCCGGCTGTGTATGCGGCCAACCGCTACAGCGTCGAGGCACGGCGCCACTACGGCATCCTCAACGAGCGCCTGGCGCTGCACCCGTACATGCTGGGCGAGAGCTATACCTTCGTGGACATGGCGGTGTGGGGCTGGGCACGGCTGGTGCCCTTCGTGCTGGGCGACGAGGCCTTTGCCGAGCTGCCGCACCTGAAGCGGCTGGTGGATGCGATCAGCGCGCGGCCAGCGGCGCAACGCGTGGCCGCGCTGCGCGACACCTACCAGTTCAAGACCGAAACCGACGACGAGGCACGCCGCTTCCTGTTCCCGCAGAACGCCTCTTTGCCCGCATGACGCCGGTGCGCTGAGCACGCGCTATGCGAAGCCTTGGCGCTGCGCTGCCAAGCCGGCGCGCGAGCACTTCCACGGGCGTGTGGCAGCGTACAGCACCCCCACCCAGGCTTGCCGACGCACAAGGGGGGGCTGTCTGGTGGCCTACAGCTGGAAGCCGACCCAGAGCACCATGCCTTCGGCCAGGTCGCGGCCCAAGCCCGGTTTGTGCGCCACATACCGCGTCGCCGCCACACACTCGCTCTGGTACCAATCGGCAAATCCGCGCACGTTGTCTTGCTCGTGGAACGCGACCATCATCTCGTAGTTCAGGAACAGGCTGCGGCCGTCCAGGTTGGCCGAACCGGCCAGTGCCAGCTGCTCGTCGATGACCACTAGCTTGGCGTGCAGCATCTGCGGCGCCAGCCAGACGCGCCCGCCAGCCTGGGCCAGCGCGCGCAAGGCACGGTTGCGGGCGATGTCGGACAGCCGGTGGTTGGAGCGCGCCGGCAATAGCAGCTCCACGACCACACCACGCCGCGCCGCCAGGCACAGCGCCATCAGCAGCGCCGCATCGGGCACGAAGTACGGCGTCACCAGCGCGATGCGCCGGCGCGCCCGGAAGGCGGCACTGAGCAGCAGCGCATACACCGTGTCGTCCACCTGGTCGGGGCCCGAGGCCACGAGCTGCGCGCCATGCGCCAGGGCCTCGTCGCCCGATTCGGCCTCTGGCGGCATCTCCTGCGGCGCGCGTTCGGTGTTGGCGAAGGCCCAGTCGCGTTCGAACAGCGCCAGCGCCTGGCGCACCAGCGGCCCGGCCAGATCGAAGCTCAGGTCGCGCCAGGCGGCCTTGCCGGGTTCACCCTCGAAATACTCCGATGCCAGGTTGCGCCCGCCACTCCACAGGCGCGGCGTCGACGATGCGCCGTCGATGATCAGCATCTTGCGGTGGTCGCGCAGGTTGGTTCGGCCCTTCAACGGCGAATGCAGCGGCGGCACGAACAGCACCACGCTCACGCCCGCGGCCTTCAGCGGTTCGAGCTTCGGGCGGCCCGCCATCAGGCTGCCCATGCCGTCGAGCAGCAGCCGCACGCGCACGCCGGCGTGTGCCTTCTCGCACAGCTTGTCGATGACCTGCTGGCCCAGCCGGTCGCGGCCCAGGATGAAGGTGCACAGATCGATCGACTGCGTGGCCGCATCCAGGTTCCGCCACAACGACTGCAGCGCCTGGCTGCCGTTGGCATGGATGTGCAGCCCCTGGTAGGCCGCGGGCGCGGGCTGACCGAGTGCATGGATGGTTTGCAGCGCCCACGAGCCGCCGGGTGACGGCGGGGGGTGGCTCAGGCCCCGCGCTGCCCGCGGCCGCGCCAGCTTGCGCGAGCCGAAGGCCAGGAACATCGGCAGCGCGGCGTAAGGCAGCAACACCATGAACAGCACCCAGGCAATCGCCGCGGTCGGGTGGCGGCGCTGCTCCATCAGGTGCGACGCCACCACATAGCTCAGCAGGCTGAGCACCACGACGAGGCCGTGAAGGGTGAGGAAATGATCCATGGTCTGCGCGCGGAGCATACCCGCCACCTGGTTTGCTGGGGGCCGCGGCAAGGTGCCTGCAGCACCACGGGCGCGCGCGCCCGCACTTCGGGTCAGCCGCCGGATGCGCAAGAATCGGCACCTGCCCTTCAACCCTTCATCACTTGCCATGACCCCACTGACACTGCAGCAGGCCCAGACCCTCATCACCGCGGCCCTGGCCGAAGCGCGCACCCAGGGCTACAAGCCGATGGGTGTGGTCGTCGTCGACAGTGCCGGCCAGGTCAAGGCCATGGCACGCGAGGACGGCGCGAGTGCGCTGCGCCTTGACATCGCCACCGGCAAGGCCTGCGCCGCGGTGGGCATGGGCGCCAGCTCGCGCGTGCTGACGCAGCGCGCCAAAGATCTGCCGGCGTTCTTCATCTCGCTGGCCAGTGCCTCGTCGCAGAAGTTCATCGCGCAGACCGGCGCGGTGCTGATCAAGGACAACGCAGGCGAGGTGATCGGCGCGGCCGGGGCCTCGGGCGGCACGGGCGACGAGGACGAAGCCATCTGCATTGCCGGCATTGCCGCCGCGGGCCTGAGCCACGGCTGAGCGGCCTGCGCCCACACCCGCCGAGGACAGCACGTGATCATCGTCACCGGCAGCGACGCGAGGGCTGCGGTGCGGCCGTGCAGGCCCGAGATCACCCAGCCGCAGCCGCCACACGACAGGGCCAAGGCTGCGCCCACTGGTGCGATTTGAAGGCGATGGACCGTGTGCGCCGAACTGACCGGGTGCGAAGAGACCCAGCTCCACGGCAGCGTTGCCGGAGTGATGGACGCCCGTGGCAGCGCGCTGCCAATCGATCAGCGTCAAAGCTGAACAAAGAAGGCTTAGCAGGCGCCAACCTGCTAAGCCTTGTTTTTACTGGTCGGGACGGCGGGATTCGAACTCGCGACCCCTTGCACCCCATTCAATCTAAACAGCGTCCAGCGCCCTCCGAGACTGTCCAGCGATGTAGTGTTTCTCTTGTAAATTCAATGAGTTAGCAATTTCAAGCGTCCAAGAGCGTCCGTAGAAGTACACTGAAAGCCTGCAACTTATAGGCACCGGACAGGCACCAGAGAGGTTCGGGGCGATCGACAAGGGGCTGATCATGGCGGACGCGATCATATCGGACAGGGCTATGCAAGCCCGGCCCGGGCCTAACGACAAGTGGCTGATTGAGTCAGGCGCGCGCGGTGCCGGCCGCCTTGTCGGCCGCATCACTCCGGCCGGCGAGCGCCGGCTGTACTTCCGCTATGCAGGCTCCGCCGGGCAGGTTCGCCTGCTGATAGGAACCTACGACGCGCGCGGCGACGGGAATGTGAATTTCACAGTACAGCAGGCGCGCGATAAGGCGCGCGAGTGGTCGGCGCTTTACCGCAGCGGCATTCGTGATCTGCGGGAGCACTTTGCCCAGCAGCGGGCCCAGCAACAGCAAGCTGAAGCCAATGCGCGCCGCGCCGCTGAAGTTGCCCGCCGCAAAGCCGAAGAACGAGAGCAAGCTGCCGCCCTCGAATGGGAGCGGCGCATCACCGTGCGCGCGCTGTTCGGCCGGTGGCAGTCGGTCGAGCTGCAGCCGCGCATCGGCGCCGACGGCAAGCGTATCGGCCGCAAGGATGGCGGGCAGTACACGACCGATCAGTTCGGCCGCTACATCTTCCCTGCCCTCGGCGATCGCGCTATCGCTGACGTGCGCAAAGCCGA
>DASQFA010000767.1:0-9571 GCA_035633375.1 Rubrivivax sp. | reverse complement strand
CCAGTGTGCGCGCCGTGGCGGTGCAGCCCCTATAGGACAACCGGCCGTGCGCCTGCCCGCCCACGCCGCGAGGACCGCTGCGCCCTGCGCCCGATCAGAGCCACGGCATGCCGTAGTAGTCGTGGACCCGGCGGCCGTAGTCGTCGGTATAGGGCGGTTGTTCGCTCTGGGCATAGCGCGGGGCCCCTTCCAGCGTGGCCTTGTCCAGAGGGACGACATAGCCGTCCTTCGACGTGTCGTACTTGAGCATGCTCCACGGCAGTGGATAGCGGTCCGTGCCCATGCCCAGGAATCCCCCGAACTCCAGCACCGCGTAACGCACCTGTCCCGAAAGCTTGTCGATCATCAACTCGTCGATCGAGCCCAGCTTGTCGCCCGCCGTGTTGAAGACGGCCGTTCCTTCGACGCGCTCGGAAGAGATGACGTGGTGGGGCGAACTGACGCTGTCCATGGGTGACTCCTTGAAAGTGATGGGCGCTGGCAGCGAAGCTGCTGCACCGACGTCACGGCAATCGGCGTGCCGTGGGGCGACCAGACCAGCGGCTGCGGACACAGCGTCGAGAAGTTTTGGCATGCAGCGTATCCGCAGCGCGGTTGCCGGTCGGGACCTACAACCCGACGCGCCCTCTACCGACGCGCGCCAACAGCATCAACGGGCAAAATCTCCATACCGATGTGCCTCAACCCGGCACAAGGTTCGCCAGCAGTGCCTGCGCACGCAGGAAGGTTACGACGACGTCAGGAGACGACATGAGCGCACCCACCGATCAAATGTCCATCTGGGAGTTGCGCAGGTGCATCGCGAAAGAGATTGCGGAACTCCGGGTCGAATATGGCGCGCTGATGCCCCCTCGACCCGACAGACAGGCCAAGATCATGGCATGGCGTGCGGCTACTGCGCCGATGCCGGTGGCCCCGGTCGAACATGCGTCGTGGGCCGGGCGCAAGCTGCGGCCAAAGGCGACCGTGACAAGCCGTGCGGGTTGACGGCGCCGCTGGACTGTCGTCGTCACTGTCAGGCGTCGATCCGCGCGTCGGGGTGGCGACGACCGTGCCGTCGTTCCACTGAGCGGCGCGTGAACAGGGCTGGGGCCGTTCGAGCAGGCCCCACAGACGGCAGCCCGCCGAAGCTGAACGCAGGGCGTCTGCCGAATCGGTTTCTGCTTGCTCGATCTCGGTCACCAGCTCTCGAAGGATGCCGCCTTCGGCCACGCTTCCGGTGACCTTGCCCTCGCCCTGCACGCGGGCAATGCAGCCGCGGCGCAGCGGGTCAGGCAGCGGTTGGCATCGTTGCAGTCGATTGATCTCCAACTGCGATGGGTCGTCCTGCCGGGCGCCCCGCCTGGCCTGTGCCAAGGTCGCGCCGGCCTCGCGCAGACAAGTGTCGACGTGCTGCGCCGACTGGCCACGCAGGCAGGCGTCTCGCTCGACCTCGTAGCGCGCGGCCGGCGAAGCGCGTCCACCGTTCATGTCTGCCTGAGCCAGCCCGGCGGCGAGTGAGGAAAGAAGCCCGATGATGAGCAATGGCGCTCGACGAGTGTGGGGTGTGCGCATAGTGCCTCCTGCAGCAGCGATGGCATCCACTGTGCGGCGTTGCGCTGGCGTGGGCCATCGGATGCGGCGCCGTCCGCGTGTGGCCGCGGCGCGCGTTGGACAGTAGGAGGCTGCTGACGGGACTGTCCGGCAGTGCCTGCAAACATTGCCGTCATCCTGGGCCTTGCGCACTGTGCCAGGCTGCGGCGGTGTGGGTACGCGGTTGCCAGTCAGCGCTCCCGGCACGGAGCTCATCCCCTGCAAGGGTCTTGTCGGGCCCGGTGCCCGTCGGGCGCGGCGAGAGCGCCGAGTGCGGGCAAGTTCGGCGTCGGCGCGCGCAGCCCGTGCAATGCTAGGCTGCGCCGGTGACGCGCGCCGAACTCCACTTGCGCCCCGGCGGCGTCAGGCGCTCGGCATCACCGCCTGCACGCTGCTGCGCTTATTCATGCGTCCCATCCAGGCTTGGATGTCCGGTGTGGCAGCCATCAATGCCTGACCTTCCGGCGTGGCCCGCAGGTAGGTCAGCACCGGCAGCAGGTGCAGGTCGGCCAGACTCACCTTGTTGCCGCCGAAATAGTCCGTCCCACCCAGCAGGCGGTTGACCTCGGTCAGGAACAGCGCGGCCTGCGGCTTGGCCGCTGCGACCTGGGCTTCATCGGTCTGGCCGCCCAGCGAAGGCACCAGCACGCGGGGGATGAAGATGTTGGTGACCGACGCTGCGTAGCCATAGCTGTCGACGATGCTCATCAGCTGATTCACGCGCACCCGCTCGACCGGCGTGGACGGCATCAGCGCCGGCCCAGAAAACGCCTCGTCGACGTAGCGCATGATCGCGTTGACTTCGTAGAAGCGCTGACCCGCATGCTCGAATGCGGGCATCTTTCCCCAGGGGTTGCGGGCCAGGTGGTCCGCTTCCTTGTGCTGACCCTTGACCAGGTCAACCGCCACCAGCGAATGCTGGACTCCCTTCTCCGCCAAGGCCAGCCGGACGGACCGAACATAGGTACTGATCGGGTCTCCATAGACGACGGGCTCGCTCATGTTTCGACTCCTCTCGCTCAGGTTGTGCTTGGTAGCAAATGGACGGCGGAACGCGCCTGCCGAACCAACGCCATTGTGCCCGTTGATCGTGTCGGCAACTTCGTCGATGGCCAGCACAGCCACGCCCTCAAAGTCCGTGACCGGTCGACGGGTCGAGCCCCGCCGTTCGAACTCGACCATACTTCGCTCGACCCGTATGCCACAAGAGTGAGACCAATGACCGACAAGCGCAGGCGCATCGCCATCGTCGGCGGCAACTTCGCGGGCCTGACGGCCGCGATCAAGTTGTCGCGACGCTATGCGGTGACAGTCATCGACCCGGCCCGACACTTCGAGTGGTTGCCCAACATCCACGAGATCGTCTCGAGCGTGAAAACGCCCCAGGGGCTGCGCCTGGACCGCGCGGCCATCGCCGAGCAGGCGGGACACCGCTTCCTGCGCGATCGCGTGACCGCGCTGCAACCGGCGCAGCGCCGGCTGACCACCGCCGGCGGCCGCGAACTGGACTTCGATGCCTGCATCGTGGCGGTGGGCGCGATGTGGAACACACATCACATCCCGGGCGTCGCCCGTTACGCCATGCCCTTTCGCAACGTCACCGACGCCCAGGCGATCGAGCACAGACTGCATACGCTCGCGCAGCAGGGCAAGCCGCTGCGCATCGTCATCGCCGGCGGTGGCATCGCGGGTATCGAGGCACTGGGCGAGCTATTGCGTCGCCACCGTGACGATGTTAGCCTGTCGGTCGACGTGGTCGAAGCCGGTGCGCGGCTGCTGCCGGGCCTGGCGGCGGCGCTGGATGCCGATCTTCGCCGCCTGTGCGCACCGTATGCGGTGACGTTCCATACCGCCACGACGATTGCCGCCGTGTCGGCCAAGGGCGTGCGCCTGGCCGATGGCACGCGGCTGCGCTCCGAGCTCACGCTGTGGACGGCCGGGCTGGCACCGCCAGCGCTGTTGCGCGAGTCGGGCCTGGCGCGGTCAACACAGATGTGGGCCGACGTGCACCAGACGCTGCAGAGTCGCCATGCCGACAACGTCTTCGTCGTCGGCGACGCGGCGCAGCTGCCGCAAAAAGTGGGCAAGCAGGCCTACAACGCCATCGACATGGGTGCGCTCGCCGCGGCCAATGTCGCGCGATTCCTCGGCGGGCGCCCGCTCAAGCCGTTCAGGCCGGCACCGAAGCCGGTGCTGATCGCGTTCGGCGACCTGCAGACCTATCTGGTCGCGGGCCGCATCGTGCTGGCCAGCAAGGTGTTGGCGGGCGCGAAGGAAGGGGTCTATCAGCTGTTCATGTCGCAGATGACGCCGGGCGGCCTGTTGACCTTATTGCCTGCCGCGGCCGGCCGGCTGTGGCAGAGCTGGCGTCAGCTGGCCCTGCCGCAACTGTTGTCCTTGGCTGACTTCAAAAAGCTGCCTGACCGCAGGACCGTCAGGCGGCTGTAGACGGGCCGTGGGCTGCGACCACCGCCAGCAAACGTCAGCTCACCGGGGCCGAAATCGCATGCATGGCGGGCCAGGCCCGACCCACAGCAGTCGGTCGTCTCAGCGAAATGCCGGCCGCGAAGCCGGGGTCAGGCCGGTGGCTCGATCAGGCGGTACTGTGTCGGCGGGTTCTTGCACACCGGGCATGTGCCCTCGGGGACCTTGTTCACCGTCGAGCCGCAGAGCTGGCAGATGAAGTAGCGGCCCGTCTTCTCGTCAATGGTGCGGGCCACGTTATCGAAGAACGACGGCGTCCAACGCTGGATCTGTTTGATCTTGTCGCGGTGCTGCTTCTCCGAGGCCCAGGCGAACTGCACCGCGTCGATCGCATCGGCGTGCTTCTCGCCGGAGATCTTGGCCAGCAGGCCGGGGTAGAAGCCGTCGATCGATGCCATCTCGCCGTTGGCGGCCAGGATCAGGTTGTCGCGGGTGCTGGCGACGCTGACCGCAGGCCTGGACAGCGGCGCCAGCTCCTCGCCCAGCCGCGTCAGCACGCGGCCGAAGTTGGTGGCATGCACTTGCTCCGAGGCCGCGAAAGCCAGGAAGAGGTAGGCGATGCCACGAAAGCCTTCGTCACGGGCGCGCTTGCCGAACTCGGTGTAGTGGTAGTAAACCCGGGTTTCGTTCTCGCGCGCTGCCTTCATCGCGTCGATGGTCACCGGATAGGCTGCGGCACGCACGGCGCCCGGATGTGCGACACCACCGCAACCGATGGCGGCCAGCACTTGCAGGCAATGGCGCCGGTTCATCGCCCGGCGTTGACGAGGGTTGATCTCAGCGCGGGAATTCATGATGAGGCCCTCCAGCAGACTCGAGAAATTGCAGTAGGCGCTTCGGCGCCTCCAGTTGCGATGACGCGGGTCAATCGCCAGCACAGACGGCGGCTCTTGGTTGCGTCGCGCCAGGCAGCACCGCCGACGCGCAGTCGATCCCCATCCAACGATGCACCCAGCCTTCTTGCCGACTGCGCCGCAGTCGAGTGGCTACTTCTTGACTGTCTGCGAAACCAGCTCCATCTCAGCATGACAGGCAGCGCAGATCCAGGCAGTAGGGGCTGAGACCGTCAGGCGGCGCAGAACGCAGGCCGAAGGCTGGGTCACGGGGCACGACTTCCAGCGCAACCCGATCGGCCCGGCGTTGACTGGCCGCCGCAAGATCCTCTGGCAGGCCCGGATAGGCGTCGCCATCGGGATGCCATTCGTGCAGAGTGACGAGAAAGTCCGCGGTGTGGCCGGGATGGCGTAGCAGCAAACGCACCGGCGCCTGAGCGCCAAGGGCAGGGTGCAGGCTCCAGCGGGGGACGAAACTGCGGTAGCGCAGGCCGAACACCTGGACTTCGCCCTGACCGTCCTGCTCGTGCCGCATGGGCAGAGCGACGCCGGCCGCCAAGACCTGCCAGTTGCGCCAATCCGAAGTGGCACCAGGGTCTGCCCGAAGCCGCAGTTCCACCCGCGCGGTGCTGGCGTCCACCAGTCGCGAGCCGCCGCCTTGCTCGGGGCTGGCGGCATCGCCCAACAGCGGCCAGAACTCCAGGGCACGTCTCAACTCGAGCGTGCAGCCCGGCAGCGCCGCTTGCCCCAGGCGACGAAAGTCCTCACGCCGCAGTACCGACTGGATCGCCTCGTCCAGGCCCAGACCCGCATCCTCCAGGTCGATCAACACGGCGCGCAGGTCCTGCTCAAGGTAAAAAGGCAGCGCGAAGCGCTGGTGCAGGTCGCGACCCCAATCAATGAGGGGCAAGGGGTAGTCGGCACAAGCCAGCATCGCTGCCACGCTGCGCAGCAGGCAGGCCAAGGCAGTGGCCCGCTGCGGCGTTTGCTGCATGCGCAGGGCGCGGAATTCCACCAGGCCCAGTTGGCCGCGTCCGGCCAGGAAAGGATTCCACAGCTTTTCGATGTTTATCTCGGCCCGGTGGCTGTTGCCAGAGGCATCGCAGAGAAACGGCGCCAGGCTGTGCCAGAGCAGTTCGGGCGTCAAGTGCTCTTCGCGCCCCAACAGGGTAAGGGCCAAGGCCAGTTCGTCGAAGGCATCGGTGCCGCGTTCGTCGGACCGTACCGACTGTCCGCTACTGCCCACGAAATCGTGGCAGAAAAGATAGGACAGGGCAGGATGACGGTTGAGAAAGCGAACCAGGCGCGGCAACAGGCGCGGCTGCTGCAGGAACGGACTGGCCCGTGGCGATGGGCCGCCCAGGGTGATCTGTCCGCCGCCTCCCGAGTCTGCCACCGTGCCGTTGAAGTAAAGCCGGTACGGCGCCAGGCCCTGATCGGCGGCAGCGGCATAGATCTCGCGGCTGCGCCACAGGAAGCTCTCGGCATCGATGCTCGGCGCGGTGTTGATCTCGATCACCGCCGGGTCTGGCGTCACGGTGGTGAGGTCCACCGTGGCATCGGCAGGCGGAAGGTAGCCGGCCACGATCAACGCCGGCAACCGACATGCGAGGCTGGCCTGTTCCACGCATTCCAGCACGTCCAGGAACAGGGGCACCGCGGTGAACTGGGGCAGCTCGATGCGCGCCGTCAGCCGCCCGTCCGACTCCGTCATGCTCAGCACGAACAGGTACACGCCGGCTTCCGCCAGTTCGTCGCGCAAACCGCTGGCGGGAGTGGCCTGGGTGTGCACCGAGAGGCGGGCCAGGCGATGATCGCTTGCATCGGGAACTGCGGCAGCAACGTCGGCGCGCATCGACAGGCGGCGCTCGAGCGGGGCCGTCGCGCTCACCGGCGAGAGCAGAAATCCCCGCGCCGCGAGCGCTGCCGACAATGCCGTGGCCCAGGGTTCCAGCTCAGCCTGGGTTGCGGACCCGGGCACGGTCAGGATGGGGTCCGGCGGCCCATGCCAGATGGCTATGCCATCGCGACGGCGGTACAGGCCCAGGTTCCAGCGCGGCTGCGCCTCGCCAGGGTATTGCCGACCCACGCTGCGCAGCACCAGGCCGCCGTGGAAACGCCGGCACAGCCCGCCCAGCAGGGCTTTGGCGCGCTCTTCCTTGTCGCCGCCCAGAGCTGTGCTCAGCCACTGCGGCGTCTGCGCGCTGCGGTCGGTGAAAGTCGGTTCCGAGCCCACCCAGATCGTCAGGCCCAGGGCCGCAATCCGCGCGTCGTGACGGCGTACCGCCGCTTCGAATTCGTCTGAGGTCGACATGTGGCAACGTCAATGGTTCAGTGCGGCCCGGGCGCGCGTGCCAACCAATCTGCTGTGGCCAGACGCTGGATCAGCGCGACGATTCTCGCAGAGCAAGCTGCCAGATGGGCGGGCAGCCGGTTCAATCCAGGCTCTCCTGCATCTTGCCAGCGGCATCCGTGATGTGGCTGGGATACTGGCCGAGCTGGCAGACGAAGCCTTCAATGCTCCGGCCGAAAGCGCGGTGACCGGGCGCCCTCCGCATCCGATCCGCCGGGTTCGATGAAACCGGCCACGCCGTTCTCCGGGCCGGTCTCAGGCACGGACTCGATCGAGCCGGTCTTGTGCTCATCGACACTTTCGATGCTGACGCGCCCCGGCATGGCCGGCGCGCTGACGGTTTCCGCAGCCGTTTCGCTGATGTCAGGGGGCGGTAAATCGCGGCTTCGGCGGACCTTGGCTCTGCGCTTCATGGCATGCTCCGTTGCTACTCAACTGGTCTTGTCCGGTGCCATGAAACAAGACCGAAAACCACTACTGTCCGGTTAAATGAGCCATGCTGAGCCTGAGATCAAGCATTGGCGCGGGCTGTAGGTCGATTTCGTTTGGTGCCGACTTGAACTTCGTTTGCCAAGAACCGCGTACTTTCCCTGGCTTGACTGCCTCAGGGAGAGCCCATGTACGTCGGCAAGACTTTGTTCGCCCAGGTCATGGAGTTCGTTCCATGGACCAGCTTCGCACGGATCGTGCAGCGCCATGGCGGCAACTCGGGCGTGCGTACGCTGTCGTGCGCCGAGCAGTTCCGCGCGATGGCATTCGCACAACTGACGTGGCGCGAGAGCCTGCGCGACATCGAGGCCAGTTTGTCGGCCAATGCCAGCAAGCTGTATGCGATGGGCTTTCGCTCGGCGGTCAAACGATCGACGCTGGCCGACGCCAACGAGTCGCGGGACTGGCGCATCTGGTCGGACCTGGCTGCGTTGCTGATCCGGCGCGCGCGTAAGCTTTACGCCAACGATGCGCTCGGCGTCGATCTGGACAACACGGTGTATGCGCTGGACTCCAGCACCATCGATCTGTGCCTGAGCCTGTTCGAGTGGGCGCCGTTTCGCTCCACCAAGGCGGCCATCAAGCTGCACACGCTGCTGGACCTGCGCGGGGCCATCCCGGCGTTCATCCACATCAGCGACGGCAAGCTGCACGACGTGAACGTGCTGGACCTGCTGAGCTTCGAGGCCGGCGCGTTCTACGTGATGGATGGGGGCTACGTGGACTTCGCCAGGCTGCACGCATTGCATCAGGCCGGTGCCTTCTTCGTCACGCGCGCGAAATCGCCCATGGATGCCCGGCGTGTGTACTCGGCCCCCACCGATCGCAGCACCGGCATCATCAGCGACCAGCGGGTCATGCTCAATGGGCACTACTCGGCGAAGAAGTATCCCGAGCACCTGCGCCGCGTCAGGTTCAAGGATCCCGAGTCGGGCAAGACGCTGATCTTCCTGACCAACAACACGGCCTTGCCGGCGCTGACGATCGCTGCGCTGTACAAGAGCCGCTGGCAGGTGGAGCTGTTCTTCGACTGCCTTTCATTGCGCACTCCTTCGTATGTCATTGAAGATCAAGGGATGTCTGACTTGAGATCCGCGTTGCTGTGTTGATCTCGGCTTTGGCTGCCAGGTAGTGGTCGAGGTCGGTCTTGCGAATGACCCATGGAGCATTGCGGCACGCCTGCTTTGCAGCCAAGGCTCGCTGCTGAATCAGCCGCAGCACGGTGGTCGGGGTGACCTTCAAAGCAGCCGCCACCTCGTCGACGTTCAAGTCGCCTCGTGCTCGCCGCTCCCCTTCGCTGTAGACCGCGATGTCGTGACGGCTGCGGGTTCCACATACCCGCATGGCAGTCCAGGTCTGCCCGTGCGCAGTTCGGTGTCCCAATCGGTTGATTGTCGCGGCGATTCGAGCATCCGACTGCAATCGAGCCAGAGATCTGATCAGCTCGATCGTGTCGGAGCTCGTGACATAGCGATGTTGACCCGTTGGCGTCTTCTTTAGTCGCAGCTCGGTATGGTCCCCGCCGTGCCAGTGCAGCACCAGGCGCACCGAGTCGTCTTCAGAGCTGACGATGATTTCCTTCAAGACCGTACGCAAGATGCGCTTCTTGAATTCATGCGGGCTCTGGGGATGGTCCCACAGCCTCGGCAAGTTGTTGGCCAGTGCCAGCAGTTCCTTGCGTGTCTCGACGCTCAGCGGACTGGGTCGCTCTCGAGCCAGTTGAGCAACCTCCTCCTCAAGCTCGGAGTGCGCCTTCATCGCGTCGTTCCAGCGCCGCTCGAGCGTGCCGGCCACCAGACGATTCGTAGGATCGACGGCGTCATATTGCCTCTGTGCACGG
>DASQFA010000766.1:0-2762 GCA_035633375.1 Rubrivivax sp. | reverse complement strand
GGCATGTGCAGATACAGACGTTCCGGCTCCGGCTCGGACTCGGGCTCGGGGGCAAGAGTCTCGTGAACGGGTTCGCCATCAGGCAATGGGGCAACTTGCATGGCAGTGTTTGTGGGTGGTCGGCCATGAAGTCTGTGCCATTGCCACAGCCCAGCCAATCGGGTCAATCAAGGTGTCTGCGCGGGGGAATGCCTTTTCCCGAGTGTCAGCACCACCCTAGCTACCAAGGGAGCCCCCCGGCTCTGCCGGGAAGGCAGTAGAAGTTTGACTTTTTAGGGGTTGTCCACCTTCGAGAGCCTCGGTGCATGTGCGACCGACCGCTTGAGGACGACGAGTTCACCGCAGGGTATGCCGCTGAAGGGTCGAGTCTTGCGGAGCAGCTGAACGCATTGCCCACCGGAAAGAAGTCGATGAGCCAGGTTTCGCAGGGCTGCCTGATCCTGACTCGGCCGCCGAGTTGCGCGGGCAAACGGCTACCGTCCGCTGGCTCTGCGGGTCAACCGACTTCGCAAGTGGTGCAGGCCAGACCGTCGATGGGATCGCACCCTTCGATCACCCCAGCATCACCACTTCTCGACCATCCGTTAACCATCCTCTAACCATCCGACTAACATCCCAATGGATGGTGCTATGATGACGAAATGGTATCAACACCCGCCCGACACTTGGTCAAAGAAAAGAGCACCGATTCCGAGAAGATCACCATCAACCTCGGCTTCGTCGACCTGGGGCAGATCGACCTGCTGGTGTCGGAGGGCTTCTACGGCAACCGCACCGACTTCATTCGCACGGCCATCCGCAACCAACTGGGCAGCCACGCGGATGCCGTCAAGCAGGCGGTGGCGCGCAAGACACTGGTGCTGGGTCTGCAGCATTTCAGCGCCGACGACCTGCGGGCCGTGAAGGCCTCCAAGCAAATGCTGCGCATCCGCGTGCTGGGCCTGGCGTCGATCGCTCACGACGTGACCCCCGAACTGGCGCTGGCCACCATTGAATCCGTGGACGTGCTCGGTGCGCTGCATGCCAGCCCCGCCGTCAAGGCCGCGCTGGCCAGCCGGCAGCGCTGAAACCAGATCTCACCTTTGCAAGGACTGCATGAACCCGATATTCCAGGAACTGATGCGCGACGCGACACGACTGACCGGAAGCGGGCGTCTGGCCGCGGCCACCGCCGCGATTCAACGCGCGCTTGGCCGCGCAGGAATCGCGACGCCCGCGCCGGATCTCGGCTCGCCGAGCGGCGCCTTGCAGGCCAAACCGTCGATGGACCCATCCGAGGGGCGCTCGGTCGTGCTCGAAGGCTGTGTGTTCGAGTTGGCCGATCGCGTCGAGCAAGACCCGGCATCTGCACGGGACTTCGCCGATACGCCTTGCACAGGGAGTTCGCGTCAAGGCGAGTTCGTCGCCGGCGCGCACACGCACGCAGCGCTCACCCGCCACTACAAGCTCTTCGTGCCGCCGGGTGCTGCCGGGCGGTCGCTGCCGCTGGTGGTGATGCTGCACGGCTGCACGCAGGATCCCGATGACTTCGCTGCCGGTACGGGCATGAATGCGCTGGCGCGCGAGCAGGGGTTCTATGTCCTGTATCCCGCGCAGGCGCAGGACGCCAATCCGTCGCGTTGCTGGAACTGGTTCAAGCACAACCACCAGACACGCGGCCGCGGCGAAACAGCCGTGATTGCCACCATGACGCACGCGGTGATCCAGGCGCGTGGCATCGACCCCAAACGCGTCTACATCGCCGGGATGTCGGCGGGAGGCGCCATGGCGTCGTTGGTCGCGGCGGCGTACCCGGAGACATTTGCCGCCGTCGGGATTCATTCGGGCCTGCCGCCGGGTGCGGCGCGCAGTCTGCCGGAGGGGTTGGCGGCGATGCGCGCGGGCACGGGCGGGGCCGCTTTGCCTGCCGGCATTCCTGTTCGAATGCATTCGCAGGCAAGCCCTCCGCCTCCTGCGGAACTGCCGGTGCCGGCCATCGTCTTCCATGGGGATCAAGATCAGACCGTTCACCCGCGAAACGGTGAACAGGTCGTCGCGGCCGTGCTCAGAAGCCGTGCGCGGTCGGCCGCCTCGACCGACAGTCGCACGGTCATCGAGCAGGGCGTGTCGACCCAGGGTCGGCGCTATACGCGCTCGACCCACCGATCAGACACCGGGCAGCCGATCGCCGAGCACTGGCTGGTACACGGCGCGGGCCACGCCTGGTCGGGTGGACAGGCGGCGGGTTCCTATGCCGATCCGCAAGGGCCCGATGCCAGTCGCGAGATGCTGCGCTTCTTCCTCGAACAGGCAGGCCCGCGGGAAGGCTGAAGCCGCGGCACGATCCGCATCTGCGCCGGTGGCGCCGACTTGACAGGCGCTGAGAGCAGGACGCAGCGCCTACGGCCACCGCGTGATCGCACGGCCGGGCTGCCAACTCTGCGCCGGCTCGTTTCGCGCACTTGGGCGCCGTACTCTAGAAGTCCAAGCCCGTCACTGGTTGATCGCCGTCGCCGGAGTCCAACCACAGGGACGCAGCGAAGTCTTGGTGCCAGGTCATCCTTTTGGGCGACCGGTTTGCCGCCGCCAATATCAACTTCCCAAAGGCAGCTCAGGGTCGGGGCCGGCCGGTCACTTGGTGCGCCAGCAGTCGTTCCTGCCGAGAACTCGGTCCGAGTGCGGTTGAGTGACCGGTGACCGAGGTGCAGCGGTCGATCGCAGCCGCAACCTCTGAAGGACCGGTGTCCGTCGTTGCCGTCTCTCGGACCGGATGTCCCGACCGA
>DASQFA010000765.1:0-3156 GCA_035633375.1 Rubrivivax sp. | reverse complement strand
CGTAGCCGCGCCTGTCGAAGCCCACGCCGCACTGCCGCCGCCGCAGGCCGCCGTACACTCGGCGGCCATGAATGAAGCGCCTGGCGAATGGGTCGTGGTGCCGGTGGATACCGGCACGCAGCGCTACGACATCCTCATCGGAGCCGGGCTGCTGGACCGCGCCGCAGCTTGGCGCGACCTGCCCGGCGCGGCGCGTGCACTGATCGTCAGCAACGCCACCGTCGCCCCGCTGTATGCCGAGCCGCTGCGGCGCGCGCTCGGCGGCCACTATGCCGCGGTGTCACGGATCGACCTGCCCGACGGCGAACAGTTCAAGGACTGGGCCACGCTGAACCTGATCTTCGACCGGCTGCTCGCTGAGGCCTGCGACCGCCACACCGTGCTCTTCGCGCTGGGGGGCGGCGTCGTCGGTGACATCACCGGTTTTGCCGCGGCCTGCTACATGCGCGGTGTGCCCTTCGTGCAGGTGCCGACCACGCTGCTGGCGCAGGTGGATTCGTCGGTCGGCGGCAAGACGGCGATCAACCATCCGGCCGGCAAGAACATGATCGGCGCGTTCCATCAGCCGCAGCGCGTGATCTGCGATCTGGGCACGCTGCAGACCCTGCCGCAGCGCGAGCTGCGCGCAGGCCTGGCCGAAGTCATCAAGTACGGACCGATCGCCGATGCCGAGTTCCTGGCCTGGATCGAAGACCACCTGGACGCGCTGCTGGCGCGCGATGCGGGCGCGCTGGCGCATGCGGTGCGGCGCTGCTGCGAAATCAAGGCCTGGGTGGTGGGCCAGGACGAGCGCGAAAGCGGCCTGCGCGCGATCCTCAACTTCGGCCACACCTTCGGCCACGCCATCGAAGCCGGCCTGGGCTACGGCCGCTGGCTGCACGGCGAGTCCGTGGCCTGCGGCATGGTCATGGCCAGCGAGTTGTCGGCCCGGCTCGGACTGGTGCCGCACGACTTTGCGCTGCGCTTGAAGCGCCTCATCGAACGCGCCGGTCTGCCAGTGCGCGGCCCCGACCTGGGCGCCGAGCGCTACCTGGACCTGATGCGCGTGGACAAGAAGGCGCAGGGCGGCGAGATCCGCTTCGTGTTGATCGAGGCGCCGGGCAAGGCGGTGCTGCGCACGGCGCCGGACGCACTGGTGCGCCAGGTGCTGGCCGGGCACGCTGCCGTGCGCGCCTGAGCAGTGCGGATGGCGATGGCGACGCGGCCGCTCGCACGCTGGGCCAGCGACCCGCGCCATTCGCGCGGGCGGCGCATCGCCGAAGACGCGCAGTCCTCGGAGCAGGCCTTCCAGAGCGACCGCGAACGCATCGTGCACTGCACCGCGTTTCGCCGCCTGGTGTACAAGACCCAGGTCTTCATCAACCACGAGGGCGACCTGTTCCGCACGCGGCTGACACATTCGCTGGAGGTGGCGCAACTGGCGCGCGCGATGGCACGTGCGCTGCAGCTCGACGAAGACCTGGTCGAAGCCATTGCGCTGGCGCACGATCTCGGCCACACGCCTTTCGGTCACGCCGGGCAGGACGCGCTGCACGACTGCATGCGCGAGTATGGCGGTTTCGAGCACAACCTGCAGAGCCTGCGTGTCGTGGATGCGCTGGAACAGCGCTATCCCCGCTTTGATGGCTTGAACCTGTGCTTCGAGACGCGCGAGGGCATCCTCAAACACTGCTCGCGCGCCAATGCCGAAAGGCTGGAACACGATGAACCCGAAGGCGTCGGGCAGCGCTTCCTGCTCGGCCGGCAGCCCTCGCTCGAGGCGCAGCTCGTCAACCTGGCCGACGAGATGGCCTACAACGCCCACGACGTCGACGACGGCGTGCGCGCGGGCTTGCTCACGCCGCAGCAGCTGCTGGATGTGCCGCTGTACCGGCGCTTCCACGATGACGCGCTGCAAGAGCATCCTCAGCTTGCCCAGGGCGCCGGACGGCGAGTGCTCTTCGAAAGCCTGCGGCGCATGCTCGCAGCGCAGGTCGATGACCTGGTCTGTACCACCCAAGCGGCGCTGCGCCAGAGTCAACCTGCGCATGCCGACGCCGTGCGGCATGCACCGCCGCTGGTGGCCTTGAGCGCGCCGATGCGCCAGGCCAGCGGCGAGATGAAGCACTTTCTCTTCGGCGCGCTGTACCGGCACGCGCAGGTTCGACACAGCACCGAGCGCGCACGACAGGTGGTGCGTGAGCTGTTTGCCGCCTATGTTCAGCAGCCGGCGATGATGCCGGCCGACTTTGCCGCCCTGCCGCGGCGCGAGCGCGCGGTGGCCGACTACATCGCCGGCATGACCGACCGCTTCGCCGCCAAAGAGCATGAGCGTCTGAAGGGACGCGCTGTTTTTCCCGTTTAAAAATATTGAGGGTCAGATTCAAATTATCATGATGCAAACTTCAGGCAGCGCATCACATGGCCCGTCTTCCCCGTCTCACCGTTCCCGGCTATCCGCATCACATCATCCAGCGGGGCAATAACCGGCAGGCCATTTTTTCATCCACGGCAGATTACCAGATGCTCTTGGGCCTGCTGGATGAAAACGCCCAAAAATTTGGCGTGGCGCTGCATGCCTATGTGTTGATGAGCAACCATTTTCATTTGCTTGCCACCCCGAGCACCGCGGAGGGCCTGCCGCAGATGATGCAAGCTGTTGGCCGCCGCTATGTGCGCTATTTCAACGACAGCCAGGGGCGCTCCGGCACCCTGTGGGAAGGGCGTTACCGCTCGACCTTGATAGAAGCGGAGCGCTACCTGCTGGCCTGCATGGTTTATATCGATCTCAATCCGGTGCGCGCCGGTATGGTGAAAGACGCGCGAGACTATCCGTGGTCCAGTCACGGTCATTACATCGGCTTGCGGGTAGACAAAATGGTGACGCCACACCCGCTGTTCTGGGCGCTGGGCAATACACCGTTTGCGCGTGAAGCGGCCTATGCCGAATCGGTCCGCATCGGCATCACAACGGAACAGCAGGACGCGCTGACCCGATCAGCCCTCAGCGGCTGGGCCTTGGGAGGCGAAGATTTTGTGGCTGATTTACAAAAGCGCACAGAGCGCCGCGTCAAAAAGACCCCGCCCGGGCGTCCCATCCGCAAAGCATTGCAGCCTTAAAGAGGCCAGTTTGACCCTTCTGTATTGGTTCCATTGCTCTCTTTTTAATGTGTCCCT
>DASQFA010000764.1:0-16997 GCA_035633375.1 Rubrivivax sp. | reverse complement strand
TCAACGAAGCCGCTGCCCGTGTCGGGCAACAACCCCTGCCCCTTCCTGCGCGCCCTGGTCGCAGCGGGTCGCCTGGCCGACGACATCGAGCCGCTCGGCAAGGTAGCCGAGGTCATCGTCGAAGCCGCCCGCCACGGCGAGGGCCAGCCCGCCCTGCCGCGCGCCGCGGTCGCCGGCATCGCGCTGATCGCCAATGGCCTGAACCCGGCCTCGGTGCTGCGTGCCACGCTGCAGGGCCTGCGCCTGAACCGGCTGCGCGGCGGCCCGCTCGACAAGAAGGGCGTGGGCTCGGGCATCCTGGATGCCCACGGCGAGGTCGATGCCGCGCAACTGGCGCGGCTGCGCGAATTTGCCGTCAGCAAGAAGAGCGCGGGCGGCCGCGCCGAGCCGGGTCTCGGGCCTCGCGAACTGAAACGCTTCATGGACGCGAATTTCGAGCGCGCCGCAGGCCACCGGCGGCTCATCGACCGCGCGCTGATGAACGGCGAATGGCCGGTGCTGCTGAAGGTGATGGGCAAGGCCGGCCAGGACGGGCGCTACCTGAGCCTGAAAGAGGTGGAAATGCTGTTCAACAAGAGGCTGCTGCCTGAACGCATGCGCGCCTGAGCCCACCGCCCCAATGGCGACTTCCGGTGTGCCCAGCACGGAGGCAAACGCATCCGCCGCGCACCGGCGAAGCTATCCGAGTGGGTCACGCTCAGCGCCTGCCCAGGTAGAAATAGGCGTTGCTGTTGCCATCCAGTGAGTGTCCGTAGGCCAGGTAGGCCGGGCCGAGTGGCGTGTCCACCGCCAGGAACAGGCTGCCAGAGCCGACGTTGCCGGTGATGCCGTTGGGCAGCAGCGGCTTGCCCAGACGGGCCGCTTCGAGCGTGGCACCGCCGTACACGCCTTCGAGCAGCCGCATCTTGAACAGGCGGTTCTTGTAGGTCAGGCGTGCGTAGCTCAGTGAATCGTTGCGCAGTTGCCCGCCCTGGTAGCCGGACATGCGCATGAAGCCCCCCCAGGACAGGTAGTCGTAAGCCGGCAAAGGGTTGCCGCCTATTGCGCCGCCGCCGGTCAGCGTGAGCTGAAAGGAATGCGCGCCGAACGAGCGTGCGTTGGTGGCCGCAGCGTTCCAGCGGTTGTAGCTGTCGCTCGCGCCAAGATTCGTGCTCGATGCCAGCACCTGCGCGTCGACGACGTAGCCGTCGCGCGGGAAGCTCGTGCTGTCGAGCTGATCTACATAGAGCCTGGCGCGCACCGCGCCGATGTCGCGCTGGATTCCATAGGCGGCCAGGATCGGCGAGCCGACCTCGACATCGGCCTTGCCCTGGCCTGCAACCAGGCCAAGACGCAGCTCGCCGTACTTGGTGAACTGGCTGCCGATGTCCAGCCCCACGGTCGCCAGCTGGACCGTGTAGATGGCGGAGAGCTGATCACCGTTGACGCCGCCGAAGATGTAAGCCGGCCAGCGCTCGATCTGTGCACGCGGGGCGATAAAGAAGTACTGGCTCGGCACCAACGGCTGGTAGAACTCGGTCAGCGCGAAGGTATTGGTGCCCAACTGCACATCGGTGCGCCATTCGGCGCCCAGGCGGTTGATCAAGGTGCGACGCAAGCTGGCCAGCAGATTGAAGCTGCTTTCGCCATTGAAGTCGCTCGACATCGACAACCCGAAGCGCACGTAGGTCGGCCCCCAGGACTTCTCCACCGCCTCCACGGCCAGCGTGCGGCCCTCGGGGTTGTCAAGCAGCCGGTAACTCACGTGCTCGAAATCGCCGCGCCCGTAGATGCGCCGCATGTCGAGGTCGAGCTGCTCGATGTCCAGGGGTTCGGCGGCGCGGGTTTCCATGCTCTGGATCACGACCTCCTCATTGACGCGCCGCAGGCCGTCGACACGGATCTCGTCGACCTGGCGTGTGTCCTGCGCCACGATGCGCACCTGCCCCTGGCGGTGCGCGGCATATTGCTCGGGTGGCAGGCTGAAGCGCTGGAGCTGCTCGGTCATCTTTCGAGCGGCCGCCTCGCCGATCGGTATGGTCGAGCGCATGTTGTCGAAGTCGCCGGCGGAGAAGGATTCGAGTTCGGGCAGGATCAGCACGTCCTGTGGCTTCAATGAGGCCAGCGAGGCCTGCACGTTCTGCTCGGTCAGGATGTTGAGCATCTGTGCGCTCACGCTCAGTGCGGAGGTGATCTGATCCGGCTTGAGCAACGGCGTGCCCAGGTTCACCGCGATGATCACGTCGGCGCCCATGTCACGCGCCACGTCCACCGGCAGGTTGCGTGTCAAGCCGCCGTCGACCAGCAACTTGTTGCCCATCGGCACCGGCGACACCGCACCGGGCACCGACATGCTGGCGCGCATGGCGAGTGCCAGGTCACCCGAGCGCAACACCGTCATCTGGCCGGTGTACACGTCGGTGGCGATGGCGCGAAAGGGGATCGGCAGCTTGTCGAAGTTCAAGTCGCCCTTGGCCAGCGAAAGGTCGCGAAGCACCGCCTCGAGCGCCACGCCGCTGATCAAGCCTTTGGGAAACATGAGCGAACCATCTCGAAAACCGAACTGCGGGCCGATGAAATCGAGCCAATCCTGCTGCTTCAGGCGGATCGCGACTTCGGAACGCGGCGGCTGGTCCTTGGCCAGCAACTCGGTCGTGATGCCGGCGACGTCGCGCTCCATGTTGGCCACCGTCTGCCCCGAGGCATAGGAGCCGCCGACGATCGAGCCCATGCTGGTGCCGGCGATGACGTCGATGGGCACGCGCAGTTCTTCCAGCACCTTGAGCACGCCGATGTGCGCGGCACCGCGCGCCCCGCCGCCCGACAGCACCAGGCCGATGCGCGGCCGCGGTGCCGGCAGGGCCGGCAAGGCCGGGGCCGAAGCCGCCGGTGCGACCGGCGCGACCGCGGGGCCGCCGCCCAGGCCCTTGGGCTGGGCCGGGTCGTCGTCGGCCGCCCAGGCCGCCGTGTGCAGCGCCAGCGCCGCCGTGGCCAGCAGGGCCGCAACCCGGCACCCCACCCGCCGCACGAGGGGTTGGGTCATCGATGCTGGAGCGGACAGGGGCTGCATGCGGCAAGGCTCGAAAGCTGGTTGGGTTGCAGGCGAGCAAGCTCGAGGCCATCGTCGCCACAGGGAAGCTCAGCCGGCGCATGCCCTTGCTGATCGGCCGCACGAGCGGCGCGGATGATAGCCTGCGAAGGCTGGCCTCGACCCCTGCGATGCAAGAGCTTCCATCCCACCTTCCCGGCCGCAACCCGGCGCAGATGCTGGCGCGCGCGCGTGCCCAGTGGGGCGGCCGCGGCGACCTGTGGGTCTTCGGCTACGCGTCGCTGATCTGGCGCCAGGAGTTCGAGGCGGTGGAGCACCGCAGTGCGCTGGTGCATGGTTGGCACCGGGCACTGCGCATGCGCTCGCGGGTCAACCGCGGCACGCCGCAACAGCCTGGCCTGGTGTTCGCGCTGCTGCCCGGCGGCGCCTGCCGCGGCGTGGTTTTCCGGCTACGGCGGGAAACGGCCGACGAGGAACTGCAGCGCCTGTGGGCGCGCGAGATGCCCACAGGCGTATACGACCCGCGCTGGCTGAATGCAAGCACCGCGCAGGGCGAGTTGCAGGCACTGGCCTTCACGCTCAGCCGGCGCAGCGAGGCGCATCTGGGCCGCGTGGGCGACGAACAGATGCTGCACATCCTGCGCCATGCCAGCGGGCGCTACGGCAGCACGCTGCAGTACCTGGTGGCCACCGCGCATGCGCTGCGCGAGCGCGGCGTGCATGACCGCGAGGTGCTGCGGCTGATGGCGCTGGCGGCCGCGCACGGACTGGTGTAGCTCAGGCGGCGCCGCGCCAGCGCACCTCGAAGCGGCACATCGCGTCGCCGCAGGCCTCGCAGTGCGTCTCCACGACGCGCGCATCGGGGTGCACCAGTACACGGAACAGCCGCTCGAAGGTGGCGGCATAGAAGTCGCATCCGGGTTCCGCCAATAATGCGCCGCGGCACATCGGGTTGTGGGTGATGCTCAGCACCACCGGGTGGCCGGCCCGTGCGTCGAACCGGCCGCTGCCGGCGAAGGTCCAGGCATGGCCGCGGATGGCCCGGAGCAGCGCGCGCGCCGCCAGCGGCGCCGGCAGGCGCTGCAACAACGCCTGCGCCGCGCGCGGGATGCGGTGCGCAAGCAGGTAGTCGCCGGTGCGCGTGCCGGCTTCGCGCGACACCGCGCGAGCCTCGGCGGCGCCCATGCTGTCGCGCAGCACCTGGTGCAGCCGCGTGACCTCGGCCTCGTTGACCATCGCCTCGGGCGGCTGCGTCAGGTAGGGCAGCAAGCCGGCGCGGCCGAACAGCGCCGCCGTCGCTGCATCACCACGGCGCGCGCGCAGCACCTCGGCCACGCGCGTGATGGCATTCGGCCCGATGCGGCCGGCCTGCGCCGCCGCGCCTTGCAGTGCCGCAGCCATCGGACGCTCGCGTCTAGACCCGGGCCGCGCCGGCCTCGCTGCCTTGCGCGGCGGCACTGGCCCGCGCCAGCGCCTCGGCCGCATAGCGTTCGGCCTCGGCGTCGTCGAGCTGCTCGCTGCCGCCGCCGCAGGCCATGGCGGCATTGAGCTCGCCCTGGCGGCGCTTGTGCTCGATCTTCGGGCCGTGCATCGTCACCCAGCCGGCGTCATTGCTGGCGATCTGCGCGGCGTCGGGGCGCTCGAAGGTGCGCGTCTTGTCGAAGGCGAAATCCACCGTCTTCTTGGTCTGCGGGCCCCAGTAGCCGACGCGGCCCAGGTCGTAGAAGGTGCGCTGGAAGCCGCTCTTCAGGAAGGCCTTCAGGCAGCCCATCAGGTACTTGCGCCGCAGCTTGTCCTTCTCCCACGGGTACTGGAAGAAGCTCTTGTTCATGAAGAATCGGCGGTAGTTGTTCATCACCCGGTCGAGCAGCTCGCCGCGCTCCATCGCGTCGGGCTTCATGATCGGGGTGACGAAGTTGTACTTCTCGAAGTCGAAGACCTCGACCTTGTCGCCCAGCTCCTGGAACAGGTCGCTGAAGGGCCAGGGCGTGTACATCGCCCAGTTGGCCATGTCGGGGTTCCAGTCGCGCGCCATCAGGTAGGTTTCTTCCAGCGTCTCGGCGGTCTCGTTCTCCAGGCCGACGATGAACTGCGCCTCGGTCACGATGCCGGCCTCGCGCAGCAGCTGGATCGCCTTCTTGTTCTGCGCGATCGTGGTTTCCTTGTTGAAGCGGTCCAGCTTCAGCTGCGCCGCCGCCTCGGTGCCCAGGCTGACGTGGATCAGCCCGGCCTTGCGGAACATCGGCAGCAGCTTCTCGTCGCGCAGGATGTCGGTGACGCGGGTGTTGATGCCCCACAGCACGCCCAGGTCGCGCGCGATCAGCTCTTCGCAGAACTGGATGAACTTCTTGCGGTGGATGGTCGGTTCCTCGTCGGCCAGGATGAAGAAGCCCACACCGTGATCGCGCACCAGCGTCTCGATCTCGTCGACCACCTTCTTCGGGTCGCGGATGCGGTAGTCGCGCCAGAACTTCCACTGGCTGCAGAAGCTGCAGGTGAAGGGGCAGCCGCGCGCGAAGTTGGGAATGGCCACGCGCACGCCCATCGGGATGTAGATGTACTTGTCCCACTCCAGGATGCCCCAGTCGGGCGTGATGCGGTCCAGGTCCTGGATGGTCGGCTCGGCCGGTGTGGCCACGACCTTGCCCTCGGACAGCAGAGCGATGCCGCGCACGGCCAGCGGATCGCGCGCCCAGCTGCCGTCGTCGACCGCACGCACCAGGTTCAGGAACACCTGCTCGCCCTCGCCGCGCACGATGGCGTCGATCCACGGCGCCTCTTTCAGCACCTGCGGGTACATGAAGGTGCCGTGGATGCCGCCGAGCACGGTGACGACGTCGGGCTTGAGCTGTTTGGCGATTTGCAGCAGGCCTTCGGCCTTGTAGATGGCCGGCGTGATGGCGGTGCAGCCCACCACGTCGGGCTGCAGCGCGACCAGGCGCTCGCGCACCTGGTCGTCCGTGAAGTGGTGCGTCATCGCGTCGATGAAAGTCACGTCGTGGAAGCCCCCGGCCTTGAGGTAGCCGGTCAGGTAAGCCACCCATGCGGGCGGCCAGTTGCCGGCGATCTCGGCGCCGCCGGAGTGGTAGTTGGGGTGGATCAGCACGATTCGCATGGGCGTGTCCTCGATCGGTCGGAATGTAAATGCAAGATGACATATTCTGTGTCAAATGTAATTGACATAGGCCAAAGCTTTTGCAACCGCTTCACCGCTGCAGACAGGGGTTTTCCACCGAAGCCGGTGCCGCGGCGCAGGCCGGGCTCGATGGTGTGGGGGGGTGTGGCGGCGGTCGGCGCGCGCGGCGACATCAGCGCGACCGATAGACTAGCGGCCATGAACGACGACACGCCCCTGTCACGCAGCTTCGGCAATCAAACCGTGGACGAGCCGGAGCGCGAGCGCCGCATCCGCTTGACCTTCGAAGCGGTGGCGCGGCGCTACGACCTCATCAACGACCTGCTCAGCTTCGGCATCCATCGCCTGTGGAAGCGCAAACTGGCGGCGCTGGCCGCACCAGCCGCGGGGCAGCACATCGTCGATCTGGCCGGCGGCACCGGCGACGTCGCCGCGCTGATGGCCGGCGCCGACCGCCGCGTGACGGTGATCGACCCAAGCGAGCCGATGATGCAGGTGGGCCGCGAGCGCGGCCGCCCGCACCTGCAATGGCAGCTCGGCGCGGCCGAGCGCTTGCCGCTGCCTGACGCGTCGATCGACACCCTGACCATCGCCTTCGGCATCCGCAACGTCACGCGCATCGACCTGGCCATGGCCGAGGTGCTGCGCGTGCTCAGGCCCGGCGGGCGCTTCCTGTGCCTGGAGTTCTCCACGCCCGCGCCGTGGCTGCAGCCGTTGTACCGCTGGTTCTCGTTCGCGGTGATCCCGCGACTGGGCGGGTGGATCGCCGATTCGCCACAGGCCTATACCTACCTGGTCGAGTCGATCCGGCGCTTCCCCGACCAGCGCAGCTTTGCCGAGCTGCTCAAGCAGTTCGGCCTGGCCGAGGTGCATTTTCACGACCTGAGCACCGGCATCGCCTGCATCCACATCGGCACACGGCCGCCGTCCGGCGGCGCGCAGGACTCCGCGATGGAGACGCAGACTTGATCTGGATCAAATCGGGCAGGGGTGCGCGGCACCAACAATCGGCCGCATGGACCTGCATCCGCCTGGGGCGAATTGAGCATGGCGGCTGAGCGCGCCTCGCTGGCCGACGCGCCGCCCATCCGCTCGGGCTCGCTCGCCGCCTGGGCGGTGGCGGTGCGCCCGCGCAGCCTGCTGGTGGCCATCAGCCCGGTGCTGGTGGGCGCCACCATGGGTTTCGAACGCACCGGCGCGATCGACCTGCTGGCGGCGCTGCTGGTGTTGGGCGCGGCGCTGTTGATGCAGGTCATCACCAACATGCAGAACGACGTCGGCTACACCGTGCGCGGCGGTGACAGCAGCGGCACGCGCACCGGGCTGCCGCGCGCCACCGCCAACGGCTGGCTCAGCGTGCGCCATGTGCGTGCCGCCATCGTGCTCACGGCGCTGGCCTCGGTGGCGCTGGGGCTGGCGTTGGTGGCCTATCGCGGCTGGCCGGTGCTGGCCATCGGCACGGCCTCGCTGCTGGCCGCGCTGGCCTACATGGGCGGGCCCCGGCCGATCGCCTACACGCCCTTCGGCGAGTTGACGGTGTTCGTGTTCTTCGGCCTGGTGGCGGTGACCGGCACCGACTGGGTGCTCACCGGCAGCGTGGGCGCCGTCAGCGCGCTGGCCTCGGTGGCCATCGGCAGCCTGGCCGCGGCGGCGCTGGCGGTGAACAACCACCGCGACATCGCCCACGACCGGCTGGTCGGCCGCCGCACCTTTGCCGTCACCTTCGGCGAGCGCGCCTCGACGGCGCTGTACGTCACGCTGCTGCTCGGCCCCTTTGCCCTGCTCGTGCCGATGGCGATGTGGTCGCGCGCGGCGGCGCTGCTGCTGCCGCTGGTGCTGCTGCCGGCGGCCTTGCAGCTGTGCCGCGACTTCATGCGTTGCCCGCGTGGCACGGCGTTCAACGAGATGCTGTTTCGCACCTTCCGCCTCGAGCTGTGGTTCGCGGCGCTGCTCTCGGCCGGCGCCCTGCTCGGCAGGATGACCGGCTGATGCCCATGCACGCCTGGCGCCGGCGCGAGTGGCTGGCGGCCGCTGCAGCCCTGTGGGTCGGCGCCGGCCGGGCGGCCGGTGCCGACAAGCCGGGCGCCTTTCCGCAGCGCGCGGTGCGCATCGTGGTGCCCTATTCGGTGGGCATCGGGCCGGACGTGGTGGCGCGCAGCGTGGCCGAGGCGCTGTCTCAGCAATGGGGCCAGCCGGTGTGGGTCGAGAACAAGCCCGGCGCCTCGGGCATCGTGGCCTTCGGCGAGGTGCGGCGCACGCCGCCCGACGGGCACACGCTGTTCCTGGCCGACACCGCCACGCTGGCAGTGAACCCGCTGCTGCATGCCACCCTGCCCTACGACCCGGTGCGCGACCTGGTGCCGCTGTCGCTGCTGTTTCGCGCCACCTTCGTGATCTGGGTGGGCGGGGCGAGCCGCTTTCGCAGCCTGGGCGAACTGCTCGATGCGGCGCGCCGCACGCCGGACGGCGTCAGCTACGGCACGCTCGGCAACGGCCATGCCAGTCATGTGGCCATCGAGAGCTTCGCCCGCGCCGCGGGGGTGCGCATGCTGCACGTGCCCTTCAAGGACGCGGGCGCGCTGTTCACCGCGGTGGCTTCCGGCGAAGTGGACTTCACTGCCTTCAGCATGAACAGCGTCACCGGCCTGATGGCCGCGGGGCGCATGCGCCCGCTGGCCGTGGCCGCGGCGCGGCGCCTGCCCGGCCACCCCGATATCCCCACGCTGCGCGAGGCCGGCGGCCCGGCGGTGGAGATGCACCCGTGGGCGGCGCTGGTGGCGGTGGCGGGCACGCCCGCGCCGGTGCTCGATCAACTGCAGAGCGACATCGTCGCCGCGCTCGGCCATGCCGAGGTGCTGCGCCGCGCCGAACAGGCCGGCTTCGAGATCACGCCGTCCACGCCGCAGGCGTTGCGCGAACGCATCGCCGCCGATATCGCGCTGTACGCGCCGCTGGTCGGCGACGGGCGCGTGGCGCGCCTGTAGCGCGCTTGTAGCCGGCGCACACCTATTCGGGCGCGGCGCCGAGCACGGCTGGCAGGCCCTGCCGGGCACGCAGCGCCGCCAGGTCGGCCACGGTGTCGACGTCGACGAGCACGCCGGGGTCGTCGACGTCGACACCGATCGACGGGTAGCGCGCCACGATGCGGCGCGCCCCTTGATCGCCGGTCAGCATCATCAGCTCCGAATACAACTCGGCGGCAAAACCCACCGGATGCCCGCGCCGGCCATGGTGCTGCGCATAAGCCACGGCATGATGCTGCAGCGCCGCGGCCACCGCCAGCAGCGTGGCCGGCCGCACCAGCGGCATGTCGGCGGGCAGCAGCAGCCAGCCCGGCGCATCGGCACGCGCGGCCACGCCGGCCGCGATCGAGTGACCCATGCCGAACGTGGCGCTGGCCTGCGGCACGACGATGACGTCGCGCGCGGCCACCAGGTCGATCGCGCTGGCGGCCAGCGCTTCGGTGGTGACCACCAGCACCGGCAGGTGGCTCGCGATGGCATTGCGCAAGGTGCTGGCCAGCACGCTCGAGCCACCCAGACTCTGTTCCAGCTTGTGCGCGGAACCCTTGAACCTACTGCCCTTCCCTGCGGCCAGCACAACGACGGTCGGACGGGACATCATGCCCAGTGCCTTTCGTGGTGAAACTGGTGATGGGGCGCACGCTGCGGTGCACTCGATGGGCGAAGCATGGCGGCGCGGCTGCGCCCCAGGTAGTGGGAGCTTCACTTAGGGCCTTTCACGTAAGGGATGCACCCCTTGGAACGTGCCGCTTGGAATGCACTTCCCGCGGGCATACTGCAAGCATGGACAAGCACATTGCCGATCTGCGCAAGAGCTACGAACGCGACGCGCTGGACGAAGCCAGCTCGGCAGCCGACCCCTTGCTGCAGTTCGGGCTATGGATGCAGCAGGCGCTGGATGCCCAGTTGCCCGAGCCGAACGCCATGACGCTGGCCACCGTCGGCGAAGACGGCCGGCCGTCGACGCGGGTGGTGCTGATCAAGGGTTTCGATGCCCGCGGGATCGTCTGGTACACCAACTACCACAGCCGCAAGGGCCTCGAACTGGCCGCCAACCCGCAGGCGGCATTGCAGTTCCACTGGGTCGAGCTCGAACGCGTGGTGCGCATCGAAGGCCGTGTCGAGAAGGTCGAAGCCGGGTTGTCGGATGAGTACTACGCCAGCCGGCCGCTCGATTCGCGCATCGGCGCCTGGGCCTCGCCGCAAAGCCAGGTGATCGCCTCGCGCGCGCTGCTGGTGGCCAACGCCGCGAAGTTCGGCCTGAAGTACGCGCTGCATCCGCCGCGCCCGCCGCATTGGGGCGGCTATCGGCTGGCGCCGCACACCTGGGAGTTCTGGCAGGGCCGCAAGAGCCGCCTGCACGACCGGTTGCGCTACCGCCTGCAGGGCCAGGCCTGGGTGCGCGAGCGTCTGGCGCCCTGAGGCCCGGGCACCAGCCCGGCGCTGGATCAGCGCTTCAGCCGCGCCTTGAAGGTCTTGCGGAACTTCTCCACCTTCGGTGCGACCACTGCCGCGCAGTATCCCTGCCCCGGGTGCTTGGCAAAGTAGTGCTGGTGGTAGTCCTCGGCGCGTGAATAGTTCTGCACGCTGCGCAGCTCGGTGACCACGCGGCCCGCGTGTGCCGCGTTGGCTTCGTCCAGCACCGCCTGCGCCACCTCGCGCTGCGCGGCCTCGTGCAGGTAGATGCCCGAGCGGTACTGCGTGCCGACGTCGGCGCCCTGCCGGTTCAGCGTGCACGGGTCGTGGATCGTGAAGAAGATCTCCAGCACCTCGCGCAGGCTGATGCGCTGGTTGTCGAACTCGACGCGCACCACCTCGTTGTGACCGGTGTCGCCGCGGCACACCTGCTCGTAGCTCGGCCCCGGCACATGGCCGTTGCTGTAGCCGGACTCGACCGCGAGCACACCGTCCACCTGCTCGTACACCGCCTCGGTGCACCAGAAGCAGCCGCCGCCCAGGGTGATGGTTTCACTGGCCATGGAATGGATCCTCCTTGCGGGTGGGCGGCGGTGATGCGTGTGGCGCAGGCGCGATCGTCAGTTGGCCGACAGCGTCAGCTGCGCCTGCGGCGTCCAGCCGGCATTGTCGGTGCCTTCAGGCCGCAGCTTGGGCTCGCCCAGGAATAGCCGTTCGCTGCCCAGACCCTTGGCCACCAGGGCCTCGCGCACGGCACGGCCGCGCTGCACCGCCAACTGCCGCGCCGCGGCCGCATCCACCGGCACGCCGGCCTCCAGCATGGCTTCCATCTCGGCCAGCGGCAGGTCCTTGGCCATGCCGACCAGGTTGCGCGGCTTGTCAGGCAACCGCGAGTCGGCGTAGAGCTGCCTGACGAGCCGCTCGCGCTGCTGCGGCGTCATCGGCAACGCGACGTCCGTGTCGGCCTTGCCCAGGGCACCGCGCGCGGCCTCGCGCCGCTGTTCGTCGAGCAGGCGTGCCTCGAGCGCGGCGCGTTGCATGGCCTGGCGTTCGCTCGACGCATCGGCCATGCCGGTGATGCTGAGCTTCAGGGCCGGGCGGTCGTCCAGCGCCTTGGCCACCTTGGCGATGACCTCCTGGCTGTTGTCGGCGATCAGCGCCGTGCCGCTGCGGAAATCGACCGTGCTCAGGTCCTTGCCACCGCCCCCGCCGGCGAGCAGCGAGAACGGAGACGTCACCGCCTTGGTGAACAGGTTGACGATGACCTTCCAGATGAGCGCGCCGAGACTGAACTGCGGGTCATTGATCGAGCCGGTGATCGGCAGGTCGAGATCGATTACGCCATTACGATCCTGCAACAGCGCCACCGCCAGCAGCACGGGCAGCTTGGTCGCGTCGGGGCTATCGGTCTTTGCGCCGAAGGTGAGCTGGTTGATGATGATCTGGTTGCGCGCCTCGAGCTTGCCATCGGCATCGATCTTGTAGGCCACGTCCACGCTGAGCTTGCCACGCTCGATCGGGTAACCGGCGTACTTGGCGGCATAGGGTGTCAGCCCGGGCAACTCGATGTCGGTGGCCTTGGCGCTGATGTCCAGCGCCGGCGGGCTGACGGTCGGGTTGATCGAACCGCCGATCTCGAGCAGCCCGGTGCCGGCCACGCGGCCCTTGAACTGCAGCGTGGCCAGGTCGCGCGTGCGGCTGTCCAGGCGCCCGACGGTGCCATTCAACTCGCTCAACTCCGCGCTGTAGTTGGGGCGCACGAAACGGTCGTTGAAGTCCACGCGCCCGTTGCTGAAGACGGTCGATGCCACCACCAGGTCGATCGGCAGCCGGCTCAGCATGGCGGATGGTGCGCTCACCTGCGTGGCACTGGCCGTCGTCGGCGCACTCGCGGCGTTGGTCGCACCAGCCGGCGCCGCGGCCACGCTGCCGCCGGCGGGCGCGGCCACGGTCTGCAGGTTGAAGCGGCCTTCCTCGGTGATTTCCAGCCGCGAGTAGTAGTCGCTGATGCGCAGCTCGCCGATCTCGAGCAGCGGCCTGCTGCCAGGCTGCAGCGTCACGGCGAAGTTGCCGATGTTCACCGCGTTCCAGCTGAGCAGTTCACGCCCGCCCGTGCTTGCGGGCTGGGCAACGGCCGCGCTGCCGGCCGGGTCCTTGGCAAGAATGCGCAAGTCGGCGAGCAGTGCATCGCCGCGCACTTGCCCGGACAAGCCGGCGGGCATTTGCCGCAGATCGAGTTCGCCCTTGAAGCCGGCTTCGAGGCGCTGCAAGAGCAACGGCAGCGTGTTGCCGACGTACGGCTCGAAGACATGCACCGGGAAACGTTCGACCCGCAGCTTGCCACGCGCGCTGGCCGGCTGCAGCCCGATGAGGCCATTCCAGTCGAGTCGCGCCGGGGTCGATGCACTGCTGCCAGCTTCGGCCTTGCCCTGCGCCAGGCGTGCCGAGAACTGCGTGGCCAGCGGCGCCGCACCCGCTGTCAGCGGCCAGGCCAGGCCTTGGGCCGACGCGCGCAGGCTGTCCACCTGCAGCGGGCCTGCCTGCAGCGCCGCATCGCTGAAGCGCACGCGGCCCCCCTCGACATCGAGCTGGCGCAGTTCGAGTCGCCAATCGTTGGCGGCAGCCGCTGGCGTTGGCGCTGCGGCCGTGACCGCAGCGGGCGCCACGTTCGTGCGCGCGCCGGCAAGTGGCCAGGTGCTGAGGTTCAGCAAGCCGGCAGCATCGCGCGCCAGATCGACGAACGGTCGCTGAATAGACAGGCTGCCGATGGCCACGCTGTGCTGCAAGGCATCGGCGCGCAGGTCCGCCAGCTCGAGCCGCGGCACCTGCAGCAGCACGGCGCGCGCCGCTGCCGCGCGCCGTGGCGCCCCTGAAGCCGGCGACGCCGCATCCGACAACACCAGGTCGTCGACGCGCAAGCTCGACAACACCAGCGCCAGGCGCGGCGCATCACCACGTGCCCAGTCGAGCTCGCCGCTGGCGCTCAGGCGCGCACTGACCTGCGGCCGCAGCTGCAGGCGCAGGTAGGGCTCGGCCACGGCCAGGTCGAGATCGCTCATGCGCAAGGCGATCTTCGCCTGCCGGTCCGTCAGCGGGCCGTCGGCATGCAACTGGCCCGAGGCTTTGCCGCCGGCCAGAAGCTGCGCTTCGAGCTGCAGGTTCGCATCACCTTCGACCGGCCAGCGCAGCTGCTTCAGGCGCAGGTCGATGGCGTCGAGCTGCAGTTCGGCCTGTGGCTGCACTGCGGCGTCGAGCCAGCGCACTTGCGCGCCATTCAGCTCCAGCAACGCAAGCTGGAGTTGCCACGCCGCCGCAGCCGGGCCGCTGGCTGCAATGGCCGCAGCGCTGGCTGCCGTGGCCGGGCCGCTGGCTGCCGTGGCCGGGCCGCTGGCTGAGGCATCCGGCGGCGCAGCGGCCTTGTCCGGCGGCATGGCCAGGCGCGCCAGTTCCAGGTTGCCCGAGGCGTCGCGCCGCACATGCAAGACCGCGCCGTCCAGGTGCAGCGCATCGAGCTTGACCTGGCGCTGCAGCGGGCGCACATCGGCCAGTCGTATGCGCAGGCTTTGCCAGGCCAGAACAGGCGATTCGCGGGCCTTCAGGGCCATGTCGCGCACATCGATCTGGCCCTGCAACTCGACGCGCGGACCGGTCTGCTCGGTCTGCTCGAAGCGCAGGCTCAGATCGGCCCAGAGCGCACCGCCGGACGGCTGCAGCGGCAAGTTCTTGGGCAGATAGGCCCACCAGGGATTCAGCTCGAGCTTGTCGAAGCGGATCTTGAATTCCGAGGCGCGCCCCTGCGCAAAGGGTGTGGATTGGCCGCGGCTGTCGAACGCGCTGCCGTTGAGCTCGAAGGCCAGGCGCGGCTCGACCTTGACCAAGAGGTGGTCCGGCAGGTTCGACAGGAACGGCAGGTCGAGCGCGAGCTTGCGCACTTCATGCCTGCGGCCGACAGGGCGGTCGTCCAGGCTGATCTCGCCGTCGGCCACGCGCAGGTTGAAGAGCGCAAAACGCGCCGGTTCGGCCGGCGGCTGTTGCGGCGGCGTGCTGAAACGCTGCAGCAGATCGTCGATGTCGTAGTGGCCCTCGGCCAAGCGCGCCAGGCGCAGCCGCGGGACGTCGATCTGGATGGCGCCGGCCACCGGCGCCAGGCGCAGCAGCGAACGCGCGTCGATGTCCACGAACAGGCGCTCGACCTGCAGTTGCGGCTGAGCATCCTGGCTGCCCGGTGCGGCACCGATCGACAGGCCGCGCAGCGTCAGGGCCAGCGTGAGGGGTGCGAAGTGCACCTCGGCCACGCGCAGCTCGCGTCCGAGCAGTTGCGAGCCGCGCGTCTCGAGCTGCCACTTCAGCAGCGGCGGCAGGGCCAGCCAGGCCAGGGCCCAAAGCAGCAGCAGCGCCAGCAGGGCCCACAACAACAGCCGCCACGCACGCGACTTCAGCACATCCCATCCTTTTGCGTTGGTGCACACCAAGCCATGCGCCCCAGCGACACCCCACTCCACCGCGCCGCCTGGCATTGCGGCGCTCGCTTGCACCGCATGCTCCTGCACAATCGTAGCAGCGCATAGGCGCGAAACAGGTGCCGCACGGCGCCGGGCGCACCGCGGCAGCACACATGGGCAAGCGGCAACGCGGCAGCCTTCTTCGATTCACTCCGGACAGGCAAGACGCAGTGCTGAACGATCTGTTCCTGCAGTTTGGAATCGGCGCGTGGAAGCCGGCGCTGACAGCGCTGCTGCTGCCTCCGGTGCCGCTGCTGCTGCTGGTGCTGCTGGGCGCGGGCCTGGTCCGGCGCCGCCCCGCATGGGCCTGGCTGCTGCTGCTGGCTGGCGCCGCCGGCATCTGGCTGAGTTGCACCACGCGGGTGGGCCAGGCGCTGCAGCGCCAGTTGCTCGTTCCCTCCCGCGCGCTGAGCCCGGCGGATGTGCAGCAGTTGCGCGCCACACCGCAGGACGGCGCTGCGCCGAGGACTGCCATCGTGGTGCTGGGCGGCGGCCGCGAAAGCCATGCCCCCGAGTACGGCAGCGGCAACCTCAGCGACCAGGCGATGGAACGCTTGCGCTACGGCCTGTGGCTGGCACGCGAAACCGGCTTGCCGGTGGCTTTCAGCGGCGGTACGGGCCGCGGCCAGACACAGGGCTCGAGCGAGGCCGAGATTGCCGCGATGATCGCGGCGCGCGAGTTTGCCCGGCCACTGCGCTGGACCGAGTCGAGTTCGCGCGACACGCGCGAGAACGCCGCACTCAGCGTGGCGCTCTTGCAGGGCGCGGGCATCACCCGCATCCTGCTGGTCACCCATGGCTGGCACATGCGGCGCAGCCTGCGCGCATTCGAACAGGCCATCCAGCAGCGCGGGGGCGGCATCGACCTGTTGGCGGCGCCGATGGGACTGGCGCGCGACGAATCCAGGATGCCGCTGCCATGGCTGCCCAGCGCCGCTGGGTTCAGGGACACCCGTCAGGCCTTGCACGAGTACCTGGGCCTGCTGGTCGGCGCCTGAGCAGCAGGCCTGCTATCGGGCGAGCTTGGGATGCGTGTGGGTTGTAGGCAGCTTGCGGCGCATAGCGGCCGTATAACAACAGCCTTCACCGCAGAGGGGCGGAGTACGCAGAGGTACGCAGAGAAGCCCAAGAGGTGCTTTGAATCCATTGCATTTCCTCTGCGTAAACTCTGCGTCCCTCCGCCCCTGCGCGGTGAATGAATTCGGTGTTACACGACAGGCCCCATGCGCGTGGCTGGGAGCGCAGCGACGCGCCCGATGCATGCGGGTGACCGCGGCTCGAAGGCCTGAAAAAAGCGACCCCCCCCCGCAGCTTGCACTGCGAGGGGGCCGGGCGGTGTCAGCCGCCAGTGGGGCTCCGGAGATATGAGGTCCGGGGCCCCTGATGCGCAGAGACTGCGCCATCGAAGGTGCCTGCATGCAGGCAAGTCGAGACTAGTACAAACTGCCGCCAGCGGCAAGCCTCTGGCTGGCCCATTACACAAACTTCAAGGGCTCGAGCGCCCCTCAAGATGAAGACACCGCAGTTCTTTCAGCTGCACCGCATCGACGACACGGCCCTGGCCGCTGAGGCCGCGGCCGGCCTGCAGGCCCGGCGGGCCCACGTGTCGCCGAAGTTCTTCTACGACCCGCTGGGCTCGCGCCTGTTCGACGCCATCACCGAACTGGCCGAGTACTACCCGACACGCACCGAGGCGGCGATCTTCGGCGAGCACGGCGCGGCCATTGCCGCGGCCGCGCTGGCGCGCACCAGCGCGGCGCCGGTGATGATCGATCTGGGCGCCGGCAATTGCGCCAAGGCGGCGCAGCTGTTCGGCCTGATCGCGCCGCGCCGCTATGTCGCGGTGGACATTTCGGTGGAGTTCCTGCGCCAGGCGCTGCAGGCGCTGCAAC
>DASQFA010000763.1:0-5884 GCA_035633375.1 Rubrivivax sp. | reverse complement strand
TGTCGCCCACTCGCGCGTGCAACTGCAGCGCGCCGCGGGTGTGCAGTTGCCAGACATGCCGTTGATTTCAGCGATCAAGAGACAGCGGCTGTTCAGCCGCACGGCCCGTGCGCGCGCCATGGGCAGGAAGTGCGTCTTTGGCGTCGGGGAAGTCCCCTCGATTTCCTGATTCAGCGAGATGTTTGGGAATGGTCCGCTCATGGCCGGCACCAAGTGACGATAGTGATCGGCTGTACGTCGATCCGTTGTGATCGGCAGCTTCAGGGCGACGCGATCCGATCAGCGAGAACCCGCTGCCGACCCACAGCTGTCGCTGACCGACCCAGATTGAGCGCCCAAGAGCAGTCAGCGACGTCGCAGGGGAGGAAGACCGATAAAGGCTCAATACGCTCGGGTAAACCCACCATCGTGAAGCACGTTGAGCCCGGACATGTGATCGGAGAATGCCGACAGCAAGCCTTCGACCGCGCTTGCAACCTCCGCCGGTGTGCCGTACTTGCGAAGGGGCACGTTTGACGTTTCTTCGGCCAGGCGGTCCTCGTAGGACATCCCCGCGTTCGCGGCGCGCTTCCCGAGGGACGCCGTGTAGCCTGGTGTGAGCGTTCCTCCGAGCGACAGCGTATTCACATGAATGCCTCGTTCGCCGAACGCGAACGCCAGTGTCTTGGCTTCGGCCAGCCAGGCGCAGCGAATTACGTTGCTGGACGCGTAGTTGCCCATTACCTGCGCGGATGAGATACCGGAGATGATGACGATCTTGCATCGCCTGCCATTGGCGGGATCGGGTTTCATGGTGCCGATGGCCACCTTGAGCAGCGCCAGCGGACCGACAAAGCTGTTCTGGAGGATCTCGCGCCACTTCGCGCTGCTGGGTAACGGATCACTCGTCGGCGGGTCCTGTGGCGGCATCAGAACGACGCCGTCCAGGTTCACATTACGGGCCGCCAACTCGTCGGCAAACTGCTGGATCGATTCGTCGCTGGTCATGTCCACGCGAATCCACGCGTGCCGGCCCGACCCGGTGTCCGGCAACTGAGTGCACAGCGACTGAAGCTTCGGCACATCGCGTGCGGCGAGCAAGAGCGAGGCGCCACCCTTGGACAGCCGGTCGCAGACGGCCAGGCCGATGCCGCCCGTCGCGCCGGTTACGAGGATCGTTCTGGGTACTGTGTGCATGGCTACGTTTCCCGTGACGCTCGGTTCGAGCGGGACGCCGAAAACCATTCGGCCAGCATCACTCGATGGCCACCACGCTTAGAGGCAACTTTCATTGTGCGCCTCCTCTGCCCCGAGAGTGCACAAAATCTAGCCGTCTGCCCGTCAGCTGGTTGGGCATGGGCGCCACGCTTGCAGGTCAGAATTCGAAGTGCTGAGGTCCAGAGAGCCGACCCTTGTGGGCTTCAGCTCCTGGCCGAGCGCGACATTTCTCTCTCGGCGTTGCACGGTGTGGACTTTGCCAGTCGGCGCACGACTCGGCGCATGCCGCTGCGCCGACCGAGCGCATCCACCCCCGTGACCGGCGAGTGCGGACCGGCGGGTGCGGTCAGTCAGTCAGTCTTGACAGGCATGGCCAGTCGTATACCCTCGTGGCTCTTCCGGCCGGCAGTTCGACTGCGGAGCCGCCACAGGGCAAGCAGCCCGCAGGCATCCCGCGCCTCGCCGCGCGTTCGACACCAGGTAGGAACTCCATCATGGGCTTGCATGCTTCGCGCTCCACAGAAGGTCGCGGCCGTCTGTACGACAGCATCGTAGACACCATCGGCAACACGCCGTGCATCCGCCTGAACCGCATTGCGCCCAAGCATGTGCGGCTATACGTCAAGGCCGAGTTCTTCAACCCGGCGGCATCGATCAAGGACCGGCTGGCGATCAGCATCATCGAGGAAGCCGAGCGCAGCGGCGAATTGCGGCCTGGGCAGACGGTCGTCGAGGCGACCAGCGGCAACACCGGCATCGGCTTGGCGATGGTCTGCGCCGCGAAGGGCTATCCGCTGGTCGTGACGATGGCCGACTCGTTTTCGGTCGAGCGGCGACGGCTGATGCGTTTCCTCGGCGCCAAGGTCGTGCTGACGCCGCGCGCCGCGAAGGGCTTGGGCATGTACCTGAAGGCAAAGGAACTGGCAGAGGCCAACGGCTGGTTCCTCGCGCGCCAATTCGAGACCGCTGACAACGCGACGATTCACGAGAACACCACGGCGCGCGAGTTGATGGCCGACTTCCGGGGCGAGCGGCTGGACTACTGGGTCTCCGGCTACGGCACCGGCGGCACCGTGACCGGGGTAGCGCGCGTTCTGCGCAAGGAACGCCCTGAAACCCGCATCGTGCTGAGCGAGCCGGCCATCGCACCGCTGCTTGGCAGCGGCGTCGCGCAGCAGCGCGGCGACGACAACTCGCCCGCCGTCAGCCACCCCGCCTTCACGCCGCACCCGATCCAGGGCTGGACGCCGGACTTCATCCCCTACGTGTTGCAGGAGGCGGTCGACAAGCACTATTACGACGAGCTGATCGCGGTCACGGGCCCGGATGCGATCGCGTGGTCGAAGCGGCTGGCGATGGAGGAGGGCATCTTCACCGGTATTTCGGGTGGCGCGTCACTTGCTGTGGCGATCCAGGTCGCCGAGAAGGCGCCGGAAGGCGCCGTTCTGTGCTGCATGTTGCCCGACACCGGCGAGCGCTACCTGTCGACGCCGCTGTTCGAAGGTGTGGCGACCGAGATGACGCCCGACGAGGAAGCGCTGTCGCGATCGACGCCGGGTTACCAGATGCCACCGGCCGCCTGAGTGCGCAGCCCACCGCGCTGATGGTCGACGACACCCGCCGCGACCGCGCGTCGACCGACGATCTGATCGGTGCCTTGCGCGCCGTCATGCCGGGGCTCGAACGCTTCGTGCGCTTCGAGGGCCTTGACCCGGCACGTTTGCGCTCACGCTGGCTCGCTGCGCTGGACGGGCCGCTGCCGGTCGACGGCATCGGCCGCGACGCGGTGCTCGGCGAGCTGTCCGAACTGGTCGTCGGCAACGGGCTGCGCACGGGTCACCCCGGCTTCACAGGCTGGGTGACGACGATGCCGACCGACGTCGCCGTTGCGGCCGACCTGGCGCAGGCCGTGGCGGTGCCGCAGCGTTGGTGGGCCACCGCAGGCAACTTCGCCGACGACCTGGCCATGCGCTGGCTGATCGCCCTGCTCGGATTCCCGGCGTCCCATGTCGGCACGTTCACGGCCGGCGGTTCGACGGCCAATCTGATTGGCCTGGGGGCGGCACGGCAGCATGCCGGTGAGCGCTTGGGATTGGACCCGGGGCGCGACGGCAACCGTGGCTTCGTCGAGCCGCGCGTGTATTGCTCGACCGAGACCCACCACGTCGTCGGCCGGGCACTCGGCGTGCTCGGCCTCGGCCGTAGCAGCCTGCGCGAGATCGCGCTCGATGGCGAAGGCACGATCGATGTCGATGCACTGCAGCGCATACTCGACGACGACGCGCACGCCGGGCGCTCGCAGGTCGCCATCGTCGCTTGTGCGGGTGATGTCAACACGGGCCGAATCGACCCGATAGACAGGCTTGCACGCATCGCTGGCGAACGCGGCATCTGGCTGCATGTCGACGGCGCCTACGGCGGCTGGGGCATGCTCGATGCGCGCGTGCGCGAGCGCTTCGGCGATGTCGCTTGCTACGACTCGTTCGCGATCGACCCGCACAAGTGGCTGGCAGCGCCTATAGGTACCGGTGCGGCCATCGTCCGCGATGCCGGCGTGCTGGGCCGCGCCTTCGAGTGCGAAACCGGTGCCTACGACCGGGAGCGCCACGCGCCCATTGGCACAGCGGACACCGGATCGCCCTTCGATGAACTCGGCCTCGGCACGCCGGACTTCGGCGTCGACTTCTCGGCGCCGGCGCGTGGCCTTGCGGTGTGGGCCATCCTGCGCGAGATCGGCGCCAACGGCGTGCGCGAGCGCATCGTGCGCCACAACGACTGCGCACGCCGGGTCGCCGACCGTGCGCGCAACGAACCGATGCTTGAATTGCTGGCCGAGCCTGTGTTGAGCATTTGCTGCTTCCGCGTCCACCCCCCGCACTGGACCGATGAATCGCGGCTGGATGCACTCAACGATGCGGTCCTGCACGGGATACGCGCGCGCGGCCGCAGCGTGACGTCGTCGACTCGGGTTGGCGGCCGCTTCGCCATTCGGCCCTGCTTCATCAACCCGCGCAGCACGTTGGCCGACGCCGATGCGCTGGTCGACGAGGCGCTGGCGGTCGCCGCCGACCTCGTGAATGGGTTTTGAGTCGACGCTTTGGTAGCCGGTCGGAGCGCGCCCGCGAATGATCGGAGCTTCTGAGTTCCGAGTAGTCGGCTTGAGCTGCTGATGCCGGCCGCAGGCTTGGCTCCTTAGACCGGCCGGTCAGGAGCACCTGCTCATGGCAGGCAGTCCAGCTGGCGAACGGATGCTGATCGACATTGCGCATTTAAATGTCAAGTCTCCGGCGCTGAGTTCGTCGAATCGAACGTCAAGCCGCGACCCAAACCGGGTATCGAGCTTCCGAGATTGACGGCCGCGAAGCAGTCCTTGGCGAACGCAGTGGTGGCCGCGGCCCGAGCGCCGCCAGCCGCTGCATGAATTCCAGTGGCGACATAACCAGGTGAGCGTTCCCGTCGCTCCATGGCGTGATCGCCAGCCGGGGCTGTGCGCCGCGCCAACGCCCGGCAAGCACGTCAACGAACCGCCGGGCCGCCCGTCGTAACCGCGGTCACCCGCAGGTTGTCCGTGTAGGCGGCGACCACCGCTTGCGACAGCGCCGCCAGCCCACAGGCCGCGTGGTCGTGCGTCAACCCGCCTGGCCACGCGAACGGCTGCGCAAACTCATGTGCATAGACGGGTTGCACCGGGTCGGCCGCCAAGGCCACCCGCCGCGCGCTGGCCGGGATCGGGAACAGCCGGCCCTCAAACACCGTGCCCCAGATCGGCACGTCCTTGAGCGTTTTCGGATTGACCTTGTACGGGTCTTGCTCCAGCACCGTGAAGTTGGCGATCTTGCCCGGCGCGATGCTGCCGATCTGCGCCTCCTTGCGCCACGAGTACGCGGCCTCGATGGTCACCGCGCGCAAGGCCTGATCGACCGTGATGCGCTGCTCGGGCCCGGCCACGCGGCCCGAGGTGGTGATGCGGTTGACGCCGGCCCAGGCCAGGTACAACGGGTCGCTGGGGCCCATCGGCAGGTCGGAGTGAAACGACAGCGGCACGCCGGCCCTGACCACCGAGCCGGCGCGCACCATCGCGTCGGCGCGCTTGGGGCCCAGGCCGAACTGACCGAACATGTCGGCAAAGCCAGTCAGGTAGTACGGGTTGGCGCTGACGATCGCGCCGAGCTTCCTGATGCGCTGCACCTGGGCTTCGGTCGAGTTGGCGAAGTGCACGATCACGCTGCGGTGGTCTGGCTTTGGGTTCTCGCGCAAGCGCTTGGCCAGCACGTCGAGCACCACGTCGAGACCCGCGTCACCGTTGACGTGCGTGTGCAGTTGGTAGCCAGCGTCCCAGAACAGCTTGGAGGCCTGCTCCAGAAGCTCTGGCTTCATGATCCATTCGCCCTTGTGACCGTCGAGGTAGCCGTCCTTCATCTGCATGGTCTGCGAAATGATGGCGCCGTCGGCGTAGAGCTTGACGCTGCCCGGGAAGAACATCAGTTTCTTGCCCGGCCCCTCGGGCGCCCAGGCGATCTGCGCCTCCACGGCGTCACGCGCCATTTCGAGGCCGACCCGGTCGACGATGGCGCGGCCATCGGCAAAGAAGGTGCTGTACATCGGCGTGTCGGGCGCACCGAGGATCTGTTCGTAGAGCTTCCAGATTTCGGGCGTGGCAATCGCGCCGGGCTCGTTGTAGGCGGTC
>DASQFA010000762.1:0-3971 GCA_035633375.1 Rubrivivax sp. | reverse complement strand
GACCGCCAATACGCCGTGCGCAGCCTGCGCCTGGGCGCCGCGGGTTAGCTGAACAAGAGCGCCGATTCGCAGCAGATCATCGCCGCCATCCGCAAGGCGGCCGGCGGCGGGCTGTTCATCACGCCGGCCATTGCCGAACAGCTGGCGGCCGCCATCGGCAGCGTGGGCACACCCGCGCCGCACGAGGCACTGTCGCGACGCGAATACCAGGTGTTCGGGCTGCTGGCCAGCGGGCGCAGCGTGGGCGAGATCGCGGCGCAACTGTCGCTGTCGTCGAACACCGTGTCCACCTACCGCGCGCGCATCCTGGAAAAGACAGGCATGCGCAACGACGTCGAGCTGGCGCTGTACGCCGTGCAGCAGCAGTTGCAGCCCTTGTAGGGCTGGCCCTACACGCGATGGCCGCGCTTGTCGATGGTGCTGCCTGACCCGTGCCCCTAGTCTTTCACCCTACGCTGGAGATGCCCGCATGACCCAAGCCCACGACCCCTACGACGCCGACCGCCCGCTGCTGCTGCGCTGTGCCTGCGGCCAGGACCATGCCCCGCAGCAGCACGCTGCGGCTGTCGATGAAGACGGCCTGGGCCGCAGCTTCATCGAGGCCAGCCTGGTGAAGGCGCTGTTCCCGCAGGAGCCGGTGCGCCGCGCCTTCCTGCGCGCGGCCGGCCGCAGCGGGGCCATGGCGGCCATCGCCAGCGTGCTGCCGCTGGCGTCGCTGCAGGCCATGGCACAGGACAAGAAGGCGCCGGAAAAGAAGGACCTGAAGATCGGCTTCATCGCCATCACCTGCGCCACGCCGCTGATCATGGCCGACCCGCTGGGCTTCTATCGCCAGCAGGGCCTGAACGTGCAGCTCAACAAGACGGCCGGCTGGGCGCTGATCCGCGACAAGATGCTCAACAAGGAGCACGACGCCAGCCACTTCCTCAGCCCCATGCCGCTGGCCATCAGCATGGGCCTGGGCTCGACGCAGGTGCCGATGAACGTGGCCACCATCCAGAACACCAACGGCCAGGCGATCACGCTGCACCTCAAGCACAAGGACAAGCGCGACCCGAAGAGCTGGAAGGGCTTCAAGTTCGCGGTGCCCTTCGAGTACAGCATGCACAACTTCCTGCTGCGCTACTACGTGGCCGAGGCCGGCCTGAACCCCGACACCGACATCCAGATCCGCGTCACGCCGCCACCCGAGATGGTGGCCAACCTGCGCGCCGGCAACATCGACGGCTTTCTCGGCCCCGACCCCTTCAACCAGCGCGCGGTGTTCGACGAGATCGGCTTCATCCACATTTTGTCCAAGGAGATCTGGGATGGCCACCCGTGCTGCGCCTTCGGCATGAGCGCTGATTTCATCCAGCAGAACCCGGCCACCTATGCGGCGCTGTTCCGTGCCGTGCTCAGCGCGGCGGCGATGGCGCGCGAGGCCAAGAACCGCGAGCTCATCGCCAAGGTCATCAGCCCCACCGCCTACCTCAACCAGCCCGAGACGGTGGTGCAGCAGGTGCTCACCGGCAAGTTTGCCGACGGCCTGGGCAACGTGGTCAACGTGCCGGATCGCATCGGCTTCGACCCGGTGCCGTGGCAGAGCATGGCAGTGTGGATGTTGACGCAGATGAAGCGCTGGGGTTACATCAAGGGCGACGTCGACTACAAGCAGATCGCCGAGAAGGTGTTCCTGATGACCGATGCGCGCAAGTTCATGGGCGAGCTCGGCCAGAAGGCGCCCGCGGCCAACGCCGCCTTCCCCAAGTTCAGCATCATGGGCCGCGAGTTCGACCCGGCCAAGGCCGACGCCTACGCGCGCAGCTTTGCCATCAGCCGGCAGCCTGCGTGATGAACGACGCGCGTGCGCAGGGCCTGAAGGCGGCGTTGTTGTCGCTGCTGCTGCTGGCGGTGTTGCTGGGCATCTGGCATGTCAGCACGCTGCCCAAGGCCGGCACGCCGGCGCCGCTGGCCGCGTCGATGACGGCTGAGCAGATCGAGTATGCCAAGCTGCTTGGCAAGGACCCGAGCGTCGGCGCGGCGGTGAAAAAGAGCGACGGCTTCCCCACACTGGCGCAGATGCGCGACGCGGTGGTGCACAACCTGTCCGACCCCTTTTTCGACAACGGCCCCAACGACAAGGGCGTCGGTGTGCAGCTGGGTCATTCGCTGCTGCGCGTGGCACTCGGCTTCGGCATTGCCGCGCTGGTGGCGGTGCCACTCGGCTTTGCCATCGGCATGAGCCCGCTGCTGTACCGCGCGCTCGATCCCTTCATCCAGGTGCTCAAGCCGATTTCGCCGCTGGCCTGGATGCCGCTGGCGCTTTACACCATCAAGGATTCTTCGATCTCGGGCGTGTTCGTGATCTTCATCTGCTCGGTCTGGCCAATGCTCATCAACACCGCCTTCGGCGTAGCCGGCGTGCGCCGCGAGTGGCTCAACGTGGCCAAGACGCTGGAGGTCAAGCCCTTGCGCCGGGCCTTCGAGGTCATCCTGCCCGCCGCCGCGCCCACCATCCTGACAGGCATGCGCATCAGCATGGGCATCGCCTGGCTGGTGATCGTGGCCGCCGAGATGTTGGTCGGCGGCACCGGCATCGGCTACTTCGTCTGGAACGAGTGGAACAACCTGTCGCTCACGAACGTGATCTTCGCGATCCTGGTGATCGGCGTGGTGGGCATGCTGCTCGACCTGCTGTTCGCCCGGCTGCAACGTGCGGTGACCTATGTCGACTGAACGCGCGTTGCTCGAGGTGCGCAACCTGGCCAAGCGTTTTGCCGGCGCCACCGAGCCGGTGTTCGACGGCGTCAACTTCAGCCTGGCCAGGGGCGAGTTCGTCTGCATCATCGGCCATTCGGGCTGCGGCAAGACCACCATCCTGAACGTGCTGGCGGGGCTGGAACAGGCCAGCGACGGCACCGTCTTCATGGACAACCGCGAGGTGGTCGGCCCGAGCCTGGAGCGCGGCGTGGTCTTCCAGGGCCATGCGCTGATGCCGTGGTTGAGCGTGCGCGGCAACATCGCCTTTGCGGTGCGCAGCAAGTGGCCCGACTGGAGCCGCGAGCAAGTGAATGCGCAGGTGCAGCAGTTCGTCGACCTGGTCGGCCTGGGCGCGGCCATCGACAAGAAGCCGAGCCAGCTGTCGGGCGGCATGAAGCAGCGCGTGGGCATCGCCCGCGCCTTTGCCATCCAGCCGAAGATGCTGCTGCTGGACGAGCCCTTCGGTGCGCTGGACGCACTTACGCGCGGCACCATCCAGGACGAACTGCTGCACCTGCGCATTCACTTGCTCGCGGCTCCAGTCGGGCCACTTGCTGCGCACTGCAAAGGCGATGTTGCCGCGCACGCTCAACCACGGCATCAGCGCATGGCCCTGGAAGACCACGCCGCGCTCCAGGCTGGGGCCGGAGACCTCGCGGCCATCCATGAACACATAGCCCTCGCTGGCAGTCTCCAGCCCGGCCAGCACGTTCAGGATGGTCGTCTTGCCGCAGCCGCTGTGGCCGATGATGACCACGAACTCGCCGCGCTGCATGCCGAAGTTGACGCTGTCGAACACCGGTTCTGCCGCGCCCGGGTAGGTCTTGGCCAGGCACTGCACCTCGAGGAACCCGCCGGCGCTCATGCCTGTACTCCCCGCGCGGACTCGTGCAAAGAAGTGTGGCCGAGCGGCCGCCGCGGAACCGGCTTCGCCGGGCCGCTGGCGGCGCCCCCTTGAGGGGGAGCGCCGAAGGCGCTTCGGGGGTGGGTCATGTCAGCAGGAAAAATCGTTCTCTAGCAAGGGCTGCTGCTTGATCACACGGTCCAGCGCCAGCAGTTGTTCCAGCAGCGCCTTCATGTGCTTCAGCGGCACGGCATTCGGGCCGTCGCTCATGGCGTTGGCGGGGTCCGGGTGCGTCTCCATGAAGAGCCCCGCCACGCCCACGGCCACCGCCGCGCGCGCCAGCACGGGAACGAATTCGCGCTGGCCGCCGGAACTCGTGCCCTGG
>DASQFA010000761.1:0-2740 GCA_035633375.1 Rubrivivax sp. | reverse complement strand
GTGGCCGCGGTGCTGGCCGGGCTGCCCACCTCGGTGGGCGGCGTCACCGTCAACCGCTTCTGCGCGTCGGGCCTGACCGCGCTGCAGATGGCGGCCGACCGCATCCGCGTCGGCGAGGCCGAAGTCATGATCGCCGGCGGCGCCGAAAGCATGAGCCTGGTGCCGATGGGCGGCAACAAGCCGTCCTTCAACCCCGAGGTGTTCGCGCGCGACGAGAACATCGGCATCGCCTACGGCATGGGCATCACCGCCGAGAAGGTGGCCGCGCAATGGAAGATCAGCCGCGAGGCGCAGGACGAATTTGCGCTGGCCTCGCACCAGAAGGCCTTGAAGGCCATCGCCGCCGGCGAGTTTGCCGACGAGATGACGCCGATCGACGTGGTCGACCGATCCCCCGACCTGGCCAGCGGCGAGGTGCGCATCAAGACGCGCACCGTCAACATCGACGAAGGCCCGCGCGCCGACACCTCGGCCGAAGGCCTGGCGAAACTGAAGCCGGTGTTCGCCGCCAAGGGCTCGGTGACGGCAGGCAACAGCTCGCAGACCAGCGACGGTGCAGGCTGCCTGATCCTGGCTTCGGAGCGCGCCGTGAAACAGTTCGAACTGAAGCCGCTGGCGCGTTTCATCAGCTTTGCGGTGCGTGGCGTGCCGCCCGAGATCATGGGCATCGGCCCGATCGAGGCCATTCCCGCGGCGCTGAAGCTGGCCGGCTTGCAGTCCAGCGACCTGGGCTGGGTGGAGCTGAACGAGGCCTTCGCCGCGCAATCGCTGGCGGTGCTGAACTCGCTGGACCTGGACCGCAGCATCGTCAACCCGATGGGTGGTGCCATCGCGCTGGGCCACCCGCTGGGCGCCACCGGCGCCATCCGGGCAGCCACGGTGGTGCATGCGCTGCGCCGCCACAACCTGAAGTACGGCATGGTCACGATGTGCGTGGGCATGGGGCAGGGCGCTGCCGGCATCCTCGAAAGAGTTTGAAACCTGAACCCAAGTCGTTCACCGCAGGAACGCGCAGGGCGTAGAGGTTCGCATAGAAGGCCGTGAGATTTCCGTATTCCTTTGCGTGGCCTGTGCGCCCTCTGCGCCTCTGCGGTGGAGCATTCTTGTTCTGAGAGGCATGGAACCATGAGCATCAAGACCGCCACGCTGAACGGCGTGGCCACCATCGAGATCGCGCGCCCGGAGAAGAAGAACGCGCTGACCATCGCCATGTACCAGGCGATGGCCGACGCGCTGCGCGCCGCCAAGGCCGACGCTGCCGTGCGTGCCGTGCTGATCACCGGGCAGCCGGCCATCTTCACCTCGGGCAACGACATCGAGGATTTCATGTCGCGCCCGCCCGGCGGCGGCAGCGACGGCCACGATTCACCGGTGTTCCAGTTCATGCGCGCACTGATCGAATGCGACAAGCCGGTGATTGCCGCGGTCACCGGCGCAGCCATCGGCATCGGCACGACGATGCTGCTGCACTGCGACTTTGCCTACGTCTCCGACGAGGCGCGGCTGGCCATGCCCTTCGTGAGCCTGGGCCTGGTGCCGGAGTTCGCATCGTCGCTGCTGTTCCCGCAGCTGGCGGGCCAGGCGCGTGCGGCCGAGAAGCTGCTGCTCGGCGACCCCTTTACCGGCGCCGACGCGGTGGAGTTCGGCCTGGCGAATGCGGTGCTGCCGGCGGGCGAGGTGGTCAACCACGCTCGGCGCATTGCCGAGCGCTTCAACAGCCTGCCGCCGGGCGCCGTGCGCGACGCCAAGCGGCTGATGCGGGGGCCGCAGGCCGAGGCCATCCTCAAGACCATCCGCAGCGAAGGCGAGTTGTTCGCCGCGCGGCTGCGCAGCCCCGAGGCGATGGAGGCGTTCCAGGCTTTCTTCCAGAAGCGCAAGCCGGACTTCTCCAAGTTTTGATGGACCACTCCCGAAGCGGCTACGCCGCGCCACCCAGCAAGCATGCCGGCTGGCCCTCGCAGGCGATGGACAGTCCGCAGGGACTGTCCATCGTCGCTGCTCGGCCCCCTCGAGGGGGCACCGCCCGCGGCCTGGCGGAGCCCGATCCGCGGCAGTCGCTTGATGCGCCGCTTTGCTGCATGGTTTGCGGGCGAACCCTAACGCAGCGGCTCGGCAGCTGTGCTTGACCGCGCTGTGCCATGTCGCTCGCGCTGAAACTGGTGCTCGCGCCGGTGCTGGTGGCCCAGGCGGTGCGCACACGCAGGCGCGCGCCGGTGTTGCCCGAGGCGGCCGGGCCGCGGCAAGGGCGGGTGGGGCAGGGTGAAGACGTGCTGCGGCTGCTGATCGCCGGCGACTCCTCGGCCGCCGGCGTGGGCGTGCCCCACCAGGACCAGGCGCTGGCCGGGCACTTGACCCGGGCCTTGCACCATCAAACGGCGCGGCCGGTGCATTGGGCGCTGCACGCGCGGTCCGGCCTGACCACGCATCAGGTGTTCGCGCTGCTGCGCTCACACGCGCTGGCGCCGGCCGATGTGGCTGTGGTGCTGACGGGCGTCAACGATATCATCGAATTGGTACCCACGCGCCGCGCCGTGCAGCAGCGTGCCGAAATGGCCGACTGGCTGCTGGCCGACGGACGCGCCTCGCATGTGGTGTTTGCGCCGCTGCCGCCGGTGCACCGATTCCCGCTGCTGCCCGAGCCGCTGCGCCGCGTGATGGGCGACGATGCGCGGCGCCACGACGATGCGCTGGCGCGCTGGGCCGCAGCGCGCAGCGACGTCTCGCACATCCACATCGCATT
>DASQFA010000760.1:0-11814 GCA_035633375.1 Rubrivivax sp. | reverse complement strand
GGCCAGCGTCATGGCGATCATCACGCGCTGCTTCTGCCCGCCCGACAGGCGGAACGGGTAGTCGTCGATGCGCCGCTCGGGCTCGGGGATGCCGACGCGGCCGAGCCATTCGATGGCCTTGGCGCGCGCCGCCGCGCCGCGATGCGCGGTGTGCGCCTCGATGGCCTCGACGATCTGCTCGCCCACGCGCATGACCGGGTTCAGGCTGGTCGAAGGCTCCTGGAAGATCATGCCGATGCGCGCGCCGCGCACGCCGCGCATGGCGGCTTCAGGCAGGCCGAGCACGTCGACCGCGCCGAGCAGGACCTCGCCGTCGCTGACACGGCCGTTTTCGGGCAGCAGGCGCATCAGCGCCAGCGCCGTCATGCTTTTGCCACAGCCGCTTTCGCCGACCAGCGCGAAGGTCTCGCCGCGCTCGATGGCCAGGCGTATGCCATCGACGGCGCGCACCACCCCGGCATCGGCCTCGAGCTCGACCTTCAGGTCGATGATCTGCAGCCGATCGGCAGGCTTCATGCGCCGGCCTTTCTTGCACCGAGCCGCGGCCGGAACACGCGTGCGCGCGGGTCGAAGGCATCGCGCACGCCGTCGGCGAACAGGTTCGCGGCCAGCACCAGTGCCACCATGAAGCCGAAGGCGGCGGCGAATGACCACCACACCACCGGGTCGCGGCTCATCTCGCTGCGCGCCAGGTTGATCATGCCGCCGAAGCTGTTCATCGACGGATCGACACCCACGCCCACATAGGACAGCACCGCCTCCAGCAGGATCAACGAGGAGAAATCGAGCACGGTGACGATGAGCATCAGGTGCGCCACGTTGGGGAAGATGTGGCGCTGCATGATGCGCGCGTGCGGCACGCCGAAGGCATGGGCGGCCTGCACGAACTCCAGTTCGCGCAGCTTCAGCGTCTCGGCGCGCAGCAGCCGGCACAATCCGGCCCAGCCGGTCAGGCCGAGCACCGCACACAGCAGAAACAGCTTCAAGTCGGCACGCTCGGCGCCAGTCTCGAACAGATCCGGGTTCTTGTCGATGAACACCTGCACCATCAGCACACAGGCGGCGATGAGCAGCACGCCCGGCACCGAGGACAGCACGGTGTAGAGGTACTGGATGACCTCGTCGACCCAACCGCGGAAGTAACCCGCCAGGATGCCGAGCCCGACGGCCAGCGGCAGCGTCGCCACGGTCGCCAGCGTGCCGATGACGACGGCCGTGCGGATGCTCTTCAGCGCCTGGTAGAGCACGTCGTTGCCGGTCAGGTCGGTGCCGAGCACGTGGTAGTGGCCCGCCAGCATCACGGCCGGGCCCACCAGCAGACCGAGCGCAGCCGAGGTCCAGCACACCACGCGCCAGGGAATCTGCGCTTCGCCATGCCATGCGGCCCGAACACCTTGCCACAGCGGCCGCCCGGGGACGCGGCCGATGAGCGCCAGCAAAACCACCGACAGCAGCGCGGCCACCCCGAGCCCGAGCACCAGGCCCGTGCCGATGCGCCAGGCCAGGTCGCCCAGCCATTGGGTGGCCGGGTCGGCGAGATGGGCGCCACCGAACTTCAGGCGCGGCGCGACGCGCTGCACCACGCCATCCACATCGACCGATTGCTTGGTGAAGCCCACATAGGACAGCGGGCGCGAGTAGGTTGCCTCGCGCGATTCGACCAGCCTGCCGAGCAAGGCGTCGAGCAGCGAGCGCGTGCGTGTGTCGTAGGCCGAGCCCGTGGCGTCACCGCCGGGCACGGCCGGCAGCAGCGGCCGGTAGTGCAGGCTGTCCAGCAGCGTCAGCGCCAGGCACAGCAGCAGGATCACCGACGAGGACAGCGCGGCCGCGTCGCGGAAGACCTTCTTCCAGTTGGCGGCCAGGCCAGGGCGGCGCAGCACCATCACCACATAGGCCGCCAGGGCGAAGGTCATCAGCCACATCGCGGCATCGGTCCACAGCAGCACGAACTTCGGCATGGTCGGTCAGCCAGGCTCAGGCCAGGCGCACGCGCGGGTCGGCCCAGGTGTAGGCCACGTCGATGAGGATGTAGGACACGATGTACAGCAGCGAGCCCAGGAAGACCATGGTGCGCACGACCGCGAAGTCCTGCTTGGTGATGGCCTCGATGACATAGGCACCCAGCCCCGGCAGGCCGAAGAAGCTCTCGAACACCAGGCTGCCCAGGAAGACATAGGGAAGGTAGCTGCCGGCGCTGGTGATGATCGGGATCATGGCGTTGCGCAGCACATGCCGATACAGCACGACGATCTCCGACAGGCCCTTGGCGCGCGCCGTGCGCACGTAGTCCTTGCCCATTTCCTCCAGAAACATGGCGCGGTACAGGCGCGCCTCGCCGCCCAGGCGCGCGATCAGCGACAGGCCGATCGGCAGCACCAGGAACTTGAGCACGTCCCAGCCGTCGCCATAACCGGAGATCGGCGCCAGCTTGAGCACGCGCGAGAAGAAGTACTGGCCGACGATGATGTAGAACAGGCTGCTGATCGACAGCATCAGCACGCACGCCACGACACCCCAGAAATCCAGCTTGGTATGGCGCAACATCGCCAGCAGCAGCGCGAAGGCCGTGCTGGCGATGACCTGCAGCACGAACAGCGGCAGCGCGAGCTGCAGGCTGACCCACATGCGCTTGGCCACCTCAAAGCCGATGTCGCCGGCGCTTTCGGCATCGGCACGGCCGAAGTCGAGCGCGAACAGCGACACCGAACGCTCCCAGAAGATGGTGTCGGTGATGCTCTGGCTGCCGGACCTGGCGTGGTTGAAGTACAGCGGCTTGTCGTAGCCGCGCTCGGCCTTCCACTTGTCGATGACTTCCTGGTTGACGCGCTTGCCGCCGATGTTCAGCCGCGCCATGTCGTCGGTCGTGTTGACAGTGAAGAACAGGAAGAAGGTGGCCAGGTTCACGCCCAGCAGGACGAGCACGCCATAGGCGATGCGCCGCACGATGTAGCCGAGCATCAGGCCAGCACCTCGCCACGCGCATTGGTGCGCTCGCGCCGGCGCAGGCTGCGCCAGCCGCCCCAGATCAATGCCAGCACCGCCAGGCCGCCCAGGATCACCGGCCACCACACCGGCCGGTTCCATTTGGCCAGCTTCGACACGCGTTCGGCCACGTCCAGGCGCAGATACTTGCCGTGGTCGCGGATCAGCACGGCGGGCTTGTAGTTGTGCACCCAGGATTGGGCCGCGCCCGAGGCATAGGGAAAGAAGCCGAAGCTCCACGGTGCGTCCTGCTGCACGATCTGCGTCATGCGGTCGATCACCGCCTGCTTGGCCGGCCCGTCTTCGAGCAGCTTCATCTGCGCGAACAGCCGGTCGTATTCGGCGTTCTCGTAGTTGGCGGTGTTCTCTCCGTCGGAACGTGTCTTGCCGTTCGGGCCGTAGAGCAGGAACATGAAGTTCTCGGCGTCGGGATAGTCGGCCAGCCAGCCCAGCGAGAAGACCTGGTGCTTGCCCTTGCGCACCTTTTCCTGCCATTGGTTGCTGTCGGTGGCACGCACCTCGAGCTGGATGTCGATCTTGGCAAACTGCCGCACCAACCAGTCGAACTTCGGCTTGGCCTCTGGCGTGGCCGACGAGCCGACATCGTAGTTGATGACCAGCGGCCGCCCGGTGCGGGCATCGCGCCCGTTCGGAAAGCCGGCCTCGGCCAGCAGCTTCTTCGCATCTTCGATCGGGCGGCGCACCGCCTGGCCGTCGACCCAGCGGTGCGTCACCGGGTTCACGCCTTCGGACGTGCCGTGGCGCGAGCCGAAGATGCCCTGCGGCAATGGCCCCATCGCGGTTTCGCCGCTGTCCTTGGGGAAGATCTTCGAGTACTCCTCCCAGTCGACGGCGATGGAGATGGCCTGGCGCAGCTTGCGGTTGCGTTCGCGCTGTTCGGGCGTGTCGCCCCAGCCGACCACCGGATCGAGCATGTTGAAGCCGAGGAACCAGCTCGACACGTCGGGAAACCGCGGCAGCCGCAAGGCCTTGTCCAGGTACTCGCGGCGGATCTCCTCGGAGTCCTGCATCTCCACCAGATAGTCCAGCCCGCTGTTCGTGCTCTCGAACACCTCGATGTCGTAGAAGCCCTGGCGGAACTTGCCGCGCAGTGGCACGCCCTCGCGTTCGACGGTGGACACGAAACTGTCGATGAAGGGCATGGTCTTGCCACAGTCGTCGAGCAGGCCCGCCTCCTTGTCGCCGGGCATGCCTTCGCAGGGATAGGGCTCGCCGCGGTAGTTGGGGTTGCGTTTGAGCACGTGGCGCCGGTCCTTGACGAACTCGGCCATCATGTACGGGCCGGTGCCCACCGGCCAGCTGTCCAGGCTGAGGCCCGCCGCAGCCATGCCGGGCTGTGCATAGAAGGCATCCGCTTCCCACGGCAGCGGCGCCATGAAGGTCATCGACATCCAGTAGTTCCACTGCGGGTACTTGCCCTTGATGCGGATGCGTAGCAGGTGCTCGTCGGGCGCGCTGGCGCCGGCCAGCGGCCAGCGCCTGAAGTCCAGGAAGGGCTTGTCCTGGCTGGCCGCATCGAGCCCGGCGCGCAGCTTCTTGTCCTCGTCCTTGATCAGCTGGCCATAGTCCTTCAGGCCGACGACGTTCTCGGCAAAGATGCCGAAGATCGGCGTGGGGACGCGCGTGGTGGCGTGGCGCTTGAGCGCATACACGTAGTCCTCGGCCACCAGTTCGCGCGTGCCGCTGTGCTCGAAATCCAGCGGTGTGCGCCGCCCGCCCAGTTCGCCCGGCTGCAGCTGGTGGTAGCGGTAGCGGCCCGCGTCGTCCCTGGCGAAGGCCGGATGCGGCTGGAACAGGATGCCGGGCTTGATGCGGATGTCGTACACGCTCTCGGCCACCTGGTCGCCCGGCGCATCGGCCGGCAGCGGCTTGCCGGCCTTGTCCAGGTAGGCCGGCACGGCCACCTCGAGCGCAGTCTTCGGTATCAGCTTGAAGGGTCGCAACAGGTAGTGGTAGCCATAGGGCGGCTCATAGATCTGGTAGGTGAAGGGCGTGTCGTTGCTCCAGTACGAAGCTGTCGGGTCGAGGTGGCGCGGCGAGCTTTGAATGAACGCGCTGACGGCCGTGTTCGTGGCCGCCAGCTCGCTGGGCAGCGGGTTGTTGTTGCATGCGGCCAGCGCGGCAGCGGCAGCCGCCAGCCAGACGCGACGCAGCGCGCGCGCCGTGCCACGTGCAAGCCCGTCATCCCACCACGATTTGCATGCCGGCACGCCGCTCAACCCCTTGTTTCGCACGGCGACGCCACGCCGAGCGAGCACCCAAATGAAAGCGCCCGTGCTGAACCGGGCCATCGGCCGGCCGCGCTGCGGGCAGGCTGGATCATAGCTGCGGCCGCGCTGCCGCCGCGCTTGCGCATGCGGTCGCTACCAGCCGATGAACACGTCGCGCCCCTGCACCAGAAGCTGCACGCGGGCACCCACCGGCAGCGACACCTTGGTCGGGATGTGGCCGAAGGGCAGCCCGGTGAGGATCGGCGTGGCGCACACCGAGCGCAGGTGCTCGACCGCCACACGCAGCGAATAGCCCCGGTCCATCGGCGACTTGCTGCGCACCGTGAAGTCACCCAGCAGCACCGCCTTTTGCGCCCCCAGTACGCCGGCCTGGTGCAGCTGCAGCAGCATGCGTTCGACGCGGTAGGGCTGTTCGTTCACGTCCTCGAGGAACAACACGCCGCCCTTGATGCGCGGCCAGTGGGGTGTGCCCAGCAGCGACAGCAACACCGACAGGTTGCCGCCCCACAGCAGGCCCTTGGCGTCCAGCCCGTCGAAGCCGGCCGCGGTGCGAAAACCCACCGCTTCGAGCTCGCCACTCATGGCTTCGACGAAGCAGGCCGCGGTGACGTCGTCCACACCGCCGGCTTCGTCGCTGCGGCCGAAGTCCTCCAGCGCCGTCGGGCCGGCCCAGCTGCTGCAGCGGCCATGCGCCAGCAGGCCGAGTTGCAGCGCGGTGCAATCGCTCAAGCCGACCCAGCGCGTGCCGCGTGCCACGCTGCGCGCCATCAAGGCCCAGTCGATGCGGTCGAGCAGCCGTGTCAGGCCGTAGCCGCCACGCGTGGCCATGGCGATGGACGGTGCCTGTGCGGCGACGCGGTGCAGCGCGCCCAGCCGGATGTCGTCTTTGCCGCCGAAACGCTGGTGGCGCTTCAAGGCATCGGCATCGATCTGCACCTCGAAGCCCAGCGCGCCCAGACGCCGGGCCGCCAGGCGCAGCGGCGCCGCGTGGGTGAGCACGCCCGCGGGCGTGAACAGGCACAGGCCGGTCATCGCGATGCCGGCCCCGGGTCGGCCGGTGGGCCCAGCTCGAACACCTCGCCGGTGGGGATGGGCTCGTTCGAGGCCGGTGCCGCTTCGGCGTCGTCGCCGCCATCGTCGCCGTCGCCAGTGCCGTCGCCATCGCCATCGGCACCACCGCCCTTGTCTGCGCGCTGCTGCGCGCGCCGTTCAGCAAAAAAGTCGCGCAGCAACTGGCCGCAGGCCGGTGCCAGCACCTCGCCCAGCAGCTCGGTGTGGTGGTTGAGCCGCTCGTGCGCGAACAGGTTCAGCAGCGAACCGGCGGCGCCGGTCTTGGCATCGGTGGCGCCGAAGACCACGCGCTTGAAGCGTGCGTGCAGCAGCGCCATCGAGCACATCGCGCAGGGCTCCAGGGTCACGTACAGCTCGCACTCGGGCAGCCGGTAGTTCTGCAGCAACTGCGCGGCGTGGCGCAGTGCCACGATCTCGGCGTGCGCCGTCGGGTCGTGCGTGGTGATGGGCCGGTTGTAGCCGGTGGCAATGACCTGGCCGTCGCGCAGGATCACCGCGCCCACCGGCACTTCGCCCACCAGCCAGGCGTTGTGCGCCTGGTCCAGCGCCAGCCGCATGCCGGCTTCGTCCTTGAGGCGCTGCGCGTCGCTCATGGCGCGGCTGCGCAGGACCGCGGCGCCGCAACCAGCACACGGCGAGACATCGGGTCATGGGACAAGACTTGCATCGACACCTTTTTCGAACCAGCCCGGGTCGGCGGCTGAATCCAGGGAGTCGATTGTGCCGTGCATGCGGGCGCAGGCCGCACCCACGCCGGGCGTGGCGCAAGCCGCACCGGGCATGCCTCAACCCGTGCCGAGCCCAGCGGTGCGCCTGCGGCACGCCCTGCGACGACCCGGCTCAGTGGGCGTGATCGTGGTCGTGCAAGATGGCGTCGGTCACCATTGGCTGGCTGATCTGCCAGTGCCCGAGGATGTGGTCATAGACCCTGCGCTCGTCCTTGCTGACGCGGCCATCGGCCGTAATCACCCCCGCAGCCAGCCGGCACACGAGCAGCCGCTTGGCGGGGTCATCCACCTGGCCGAGCAGCGCATTGATGTACAGCATGTCCGACATGCGCAGCCAAGACTGCTCGCACAGGCTCGTGCCGATTTCTTCGAGGCAGTGCTGCGACAGCTCGATGAAGCGCTCTCTCTTCACACCCAGGCGACGATAGGCCTCGAGTCCGTCCAGGGTGCGCAACTCGCTGTCATCGATGCGGCCGTTGGCCGCTACCACCAGCGCCAAGATGCGCGCCGGCGCCTCGGAAGCCACGGGGGATTTTGCATGCATGAAACGACTCCTTCGCGTGATGGGCGGGCTCGAGCAGCAGGCGTCGAAACCTCATGCATGACGATACGCGCCGCCCGTGCGCTCGGCCAGCCACATTCAGCAGGATTCGGCAAGGTGTTGACCGGGCTCAAGGACAGAGCAGCTTTGCAGAAAGCGCCTGCGCGCAAGGGCAGCGACGTGAGCCCATGGTGTGTGTGTGTGTGTGGGGGGGGGCTGGCCACGCCTGCAGCGCCGCGCGCCGCAACGGGCAGGGGCAAGGCTTCGCCGTCGACCGGCACACAGACATCGGGCTTGGGGCCTTGCGGCTCGAAGCTGGGCTGCGCAGGCCGCGGCGGTGTCTCGACTCGGCTCATGGCCGGTGGCGCAATGCGCGCCATGCCAGCAGCGCCCCCGCCACGCCGCAAGCCATCAACACCCCGGCCAGCCCGGGCAGTCCAGCACGGTCGAAGAGCCAGCCGCCCAGCAACGGGCCGCCGGCGGTGCCTGCCGTGTAGGCGGTGACGAGCAGACCCATCGCCTTGATCAGCGCGCTGCCGCCCAGGCGATGGCCGAGTTCGATGACCACCAGCGTATAGACCGCGCCACCCACGCCACCGAGCACGAAGCCCACCGGCCACAGCACCTGCTGCGGCGCGCCGGCCCACCACCACAGCGCCAGCGTGGCCAGCAGCACCAGCGCCCAGGCCAGCGCCATGGCGCGGCGCAGCCCGATGCGGTCGGCCAGCGCGCCGAAGGGTGCTTGCAGCAACGCGCTGCCGGCACCGATGAAGGCACCCAGCCAGGCCGCCGTCTGCATCTCGAAACCCAGGCGCATGGCGACGGACGGCAGCAGCGACGAGACGCCGCTTTCCATCAGCCCGCTGGCTGCCGCCACCGCGGCCAGCGGCACCGCCAGCAAGCGCCATTCGGGTGTGCCGCCTTCGCCTTCGCAGGCTGCGCCGGCGTCGCCGGTGCTCGGCTCGGCCACGCCCAGCAAGGGCCAGGCACAGGCAAAGCCCGCCAGCATCAAACCCAGGCCCACCGCCAAGGGCGGCAGACCCGCCCAGAGCGCCAGCGGCAACAGTGCCGGCCCGGCCAGCATGCCCAGGCCGACTGAGGTCTCGAACAGCCCGATCAGCAGGCCGCGCCTTTTACGCGGTGCGGCCTCGGCCAGCCAGGCCTCGCCGCTGACCCAGACCCACCCGCCGCACAGGCCCATGACGGCCACACCGCCAAGCCATCCGGCATAAGCCGCATGCGGCATCAGGCTGACCACGGCCAGCGCCGAGGTGGCCATGGCCGCGAGGAAGCAGCGCGCATGACCCAGCCTTTGCACCAGCGCGTGGGCCAGCAGGCTGGCGACGAAGATGCCCAGCCAGAAGGCCGAAGCCAGCGTGCCCACGGCCAAGGCGCTGGCCCCTTGTTCGGTGAGCGTCAGCGCCAGGCGGATGAGAACCACGAACTCGGCCGCCACGAACAGGAAGTACACGCCGGGAATGAGCCACAGCGCGGCGGGGAAAGGGGTCTCGGGTGCAGCGCTTTGCATGGGGTTGCGGCCGGCGCCGGGGTAGCGGCGACTTCAGCCGGGGGCTGCCGCGCCGGGCCGGCGATCGTAGCCCGCGTTGCCCGCCGCAAGCGCGGCCGGCGGGTGCGCAGCTATATTCCGCGCCAGGGCTGCACGGCCATCAACAGGCCGATCAGCACCGGCTGGTGCAGCATGTAGAAGCTCAACGACCAGCGGCCCAATGCCGCCAGGGGCCTGGCCGGCGCGGCCAGTGGTGCGCTCAGCCATTGCGGGCGTGCGCGCAGCAGCCATTGCCCAGCCGCCAGGCCGAAGAGCATCACCCCCAGCCAGGGCAGCACCGGCACGAAGTCCTCGGTGACGGGCTTTTGCGTGACCAGGCCGACCCAATTGCTGTGGCGCGCGTCGAAGAAGGGGTGTTGCAGCCACAGCGGCAGCAAGATGCACAGCAGGCCCAGCGGCCACAAACCGCGGCGCAGCGGCGCAGCCAGCCGCGCCAGCACCAGCATCACCGCAATGCCGTGCAGCACACCGAAGCTGATCCAGCTCTTGGGGAACATCCAGGCCGAGCCGACGCTCACCAGCAGCGCACAGCCGGCAATCTGCGCCCAGCGTTTCCAGAACCGCGGCCAGCCCTGGCCGGCGTGCAGCGCCACGGCCAGCGACAGCCCCGCGCAGAACAGGAACAGGCTGACGATGGCGCTGCGTTGCACGGTCCACAGCGGGTCGGTGTAGAAGTTCTGTCGCGGGTCGAGCCAGCCGAAGTGGTTCAGGTCGAAGGCGAAATGGAACAGCGCCATCCAGGTGATGGCCAGGCCGCGCAGCGCATCCAGCCGGCCGAAGCGTGGTGCGGTCGGTGTCATGCTGGCCACGCAGGTCGCCGACTGAGCCTATGCACCCGGCGCGCGGCACACGTGGGCATGGAGGATGCACAGTTCGGCCCGCGTGGCGTCGACGCGGGCAGTCCTTTGCTTGCGCTGTGCGACGCTTTCGCCACTGCGCTGTCGCGACGGGCTCGAGGTGATCGCGGTCAATGCTCTCGATTCAGCAACCATGGTGCGCAGGATTCCGGCAAAGACTCGAGCATGCATTCCGGTCTCCAGCAAATGACAGCAAGGCCAGCGCGTCGATCGCAGCCGGCAATACGGGCCCAGGCACTCGCATAATCCCCAGCAAGGCATCGACGAGACTTCAGCTTGACCTTGGCGGCAACCTCGATCCTAATGCCCGAACCCATAGCTCCGCAGCAGATGCCGCCATGTCCGAGCCTTCCACTTCGCATTACCGCAGCGTGTTCCGCAGCGGCCTGTTCAGCGGCCAGGTGCACTGGGTCACCGGCGCCGGAAGCGGCATCGGCCGCTGCGTGGCGCACGAGCTGGCCGCGCTCGGCGCGAACGTGATCCTCAGCGGGCGCACGCAGGCCAAGCTCGAGCGTGTGGCCGCCGAGATCACCGAGGACGGCGGTCGTTGCGACAGCCTGGCCCTGGACATCCGCGATGAAGACGCCGTCAAGGCCGGCGTGGCAGACGTGGTGGCCCGGCACGGCGCCGTGCACGGCCTGGTCAACAACGCCGGCGGTCAGTTCCCTTCGCCGCTGATGATGATCAGCAAACGCGGTTTCGATGCGGTGCTGGCCAACAACCTGACTGGCGGCTTCCTGATGATGCGCGAGCTGTTCGCGCAGAGCATGAGCCGGCATGGCGGCGCCATCGTCAACATGACTGCCGATTTCCGCAACGGCATGCCCGGCATGGGCCACTCCGGTGCGGCGCGCGCCGGCATGGCCAATCTGACGCAGACCGCTGCCTTCGAATGGGCCTATGCCGGCGTGCGCGTGAACGCCGTGGCCCCGGGCTGGGTGGCCTCGAGCGGCATGGACAGCTACGGCGAGGCCATGCGCCCGATGATCAGGCAGCTCAAGGCGCACGTGCCGTTGCGCCGCATGGCCACCGAGGCCGAGATCAGCGCGATGATCGTGTTCCTGCTCTCGCCCGGTGCGGCTTTCGTCACCGGCATCACCGTGCCCATCGACGGCGGCGCACCGTTGGGGCACGCCGTCTTCCCGACCCAGGACCACGACCGATCGGTGCCTTTCGAAGGCTTTCATCGCGCGGTCACGCCCGAGGCCTTGAAATGAGGCTGTCGCCGCGCCACCCGAAGGCAGGCGCATGCGTGCTCGGCCGCAGGCTCGCCGGCGCGGGCCTGCCGCAATGGGGCGGCGTCGGCGTCGGCGTCGAATTCGGCCGGCAGGTGGCGCGGGCATTGCCCGGTGCGCGCGTCGCCGGCAGCGGCGCCGGCGCGAATGCGCCGATGCCCGCGAACGCCTGCGCACTCGAAGGCGGCTTGCCGGGGTTCTCGCCATGAGCAGCTTGCTGCTGCGCCACGACGCGTGCGTGCTGCATCTCACGCTGAACCGTCCCGAGCAGCGCAATGCCATGTCGATGGACGTGGTGCGCGAACTGCGCGAAGCGCTGGCCACGGCGCAGGCCGATGGCCGCACGCGCGCGGTCGTGCTGCGAGGCGCCGGCGGGCACTTCTGCGCCGGCGCCGACCTGGCCGACATGGCGCGAGCGCGCGCCAGCACCGGCGACGACGCGCTGGTTGCGATGAGCGTGGCCTTCGGCGAGCTGTGCGCGGCCTTCTCCAGCAGCGGGCTGGCGACGGTGGCCGTGCTCGAAGGCACGGTCATGGGCGGCGGTCTAGGCCTGGCCTGCGTGGTGGACGTGGCCATCGCTG
>DASQFA010000759.1:0-5041 GCA_035633375.1 Rubrivivax sp. | reverse complement strand
ACCTTGCTGCGCGTGTAGCGCTGAATGCGCAGCACGTTGCGCACGCCGGGCGTGTGCGTGTAGCCGTCGATGCGGCCGTAGAAGGCGCGCCACTCGCCCGGCGGGTCGATGCGCAGGCCCTGCGCGTCGAACCTGCGCTCGCGCACCTGCAGGCATGAGGTCGGCGCGCCGGCGCCGGGTTGGCAGGGCACGGTCTGCGCCGCGACCTCGAGGAAGATGCGCGTCGGCGCGCCGTACAGGCTTTGCGGCGTCGGCTGCCCGCTCAGCACCAGCGTCTCGTTTTTCGGCGTCTTCAGCTCCAGGCTCGGCGTGGCACCCGCCGTCAGCGTGGTCTGCAGCGGCTGCGCCAGCAGCGCCGACAGGGCCGTGTCGGCCTGCATCAGCGGCGGCTCGCAGGCCTTCATCGTGGCCGCCAGCCGGCCCACCGCCATCTGTCCTTCGGGGCTGAAGCGCCAGCTGCCGATCATCTGGTTGCAGCCGCCCCGGATGGACAGGCGCGCGCCGTCGAACTGCATGACAAAGGGCTGGCCTGCCACCATCACCGCGCTCATCGGCCGGCCTGCCGCGTCAGTGGCACCTTGCAGAGTCCAGCGGTGGTCCTGCAGCGTGCGCACCAGCGCCGGGTCGGCGCTGCGGCGCTGGGGCGTGGGCTGTGAGGCGGCGTCGGCGGCCAAGGCCCAGGCCGGCGCGGCCAGGGCCAGTGCCACCATCCATTGAAGGGGCAGGCGACGTGCAGGCATCGGGAGTTCCTTGTTCAACGGGTCAATGCTCAGTGCCGCAGCGAGGCGTACCGGTTCGGCCTTGCAGGGCCAGGCTTCAGCCTTCAGCGCGACACTGTCGGGTCGGGGCGTGGCCCGCATGCGTGGCCGGGCCGTACCTGCATGCGCCATCAGTCGGTGCGCACCTGTGTCAGCACACGCGTGGGCGCATTCGCAGGCAGCGGCGTGCCATCGCGGTTGAGCTGCAGCAAGCGGCCTTCGCCGACCATGAAGGGCTGGCCGCCGCCTGCGGCGTCGAGGGTGATGGCGCCACCCGCCGCGTTCCACGCGAACTGCCCGCGCACGGTCTGCGGCGGCAATGGCCGATCAAGGTAGTGCGTCACCAGCTCGTAGCTGCCGTCGCGGCGCAGCGTGAGCCTGGTCTTGATGCCCGGGCAATCGGCGCAGGGCAGCACGCCCTCGTACACGCCGGCCCAGCTGAGGGAGTTGCGGCTGTTGTGGGCGTCGACAGCCTTGGCGGTGGTCGCCGGCTGCGAGCTGCAGCCCCACAGGCCCACGGCCAGCGCCAGCGCCACGAACAGTGCGTTGACGCGGCTCATGTCACTTCAGCAGCTGCAGGCCGCTGCCGGTGACGCGCACACGGTCGCCAATGCGCAGCGCCGGCGCAGTGGTCTGCTGCACCATGGCCGTGGTGCCGTCGTCGTAACGCACGCCGATGCGCCAGACGAAAGTCTGGCTGCGCTGTGCCGCCTGGTTGCCGAGGTAGCCGCCACCCACTGCGCCCAGCACGGTGGCCACGGTCTGGCCCCTGCCGCCGCCGACCAGGCTGCCGAGACCGCCGCCGACGAGCGCGCCGCCTACCGTGCCCACGCCGGTGTTGACGTTCTGCACCGCATCCTGCGTGATCGACACCACCGTGCCGTCGCGCGCCGCGGGCTCGGACACCTGAAAGGCCGGCGGGGTGTTGCACCCGCCCAGAAGCAGCGCCAGGCCTGCGCTGAAGGCAATGGCAACATGCCGCCATGTGGAAAAGTGGGTCATCTCATTCTCCATTTCAGAGGATCGCGACAAGTTTCAATCCGGGATCGAGTTCAGCAGGAACATCAGCGCCAGCAGCCCCGACGGCTGCCCCAGCTTGCCCAGCCATTGGGCGTAGATCTGTTCGATCTCGCCGCCGATGTAGACCTGCGTCAATGCCTTGTTGACTTCAAGGCGCAAGCTGGAGTCGTTGCGCGGCAGCGCCAATGCATAGGGTTCGTAGGACAGGTCCTCGGCCACCAGCGCCATGCGCGAAGGTTCCTTGGCGAGCGATGCCAAAGCGGTGAGCTTGACCTTGTCGCCAGCGAAGGCGTCGACGCTGCCGGCTTCGAGCATGGTGATGCCGGTGGCGGCGTCGTCGATCGGCACGACCGTGGCGGTGATGCCGCGCAGGCGCATGGTGTCGGCCAGACGCGTCTGCGTGGTCGAGCCCTTGAGCACGGCGATGTGCTTGCCTGCCAGGTCCGCAATGTGGTTGATCGGTGCACCGGCGATGACCAGGAAGCCGCCGCCGTCGATGAAAATCAGGTTGGAAAAGTCCACGCTTGCCAGTCGTGTCTGCGTCTGCGTGGTGTTGGCGCATTCCAGATCGGCGCGCCCGCCGGCCACCATCTGCAAACGTTCGGCCACCGGGGCCGACATCCAGTTGACCTTCAGGTTCGGCTCGCCCAGCGCACGGCCGATCTGCGCAATGACACGCTTGCACAACTCGATCGAAAAGCCCTCCGCTGCTCCGCCAGCGGCAGTGGAGGAAAACGGCGGCGAATCGGGCGAGTAGGCCACGTTGATGGCCTTCGCGGCCTTGATCTTGGCCAGCGTGGGCGACGCGCCTTGGGCCGCGGCGGGGCCTGCCAGCACGGATGCGGCGACGACAAGGGTGGCGAGCACGATCTTCAGCATGGGTTCCTCCGGTGCACTTCGTGGTTTGATGCGGCGGCGGACTTTGCCCGCCACACAAGGCCGCGAAGTCTATACGACACGGCCCGCCCGCCAGCGCCGTGCCGTGCGCGAGCTTCGGGCACACTGCGCTGGCGTTGCGACGGCACGGCCGCGCCGCACCCTACCTCGCCACATGGACAAACTGCGCGCCCTGGTCTACGGCACCGTGCTGCTGCTCATCGTCGGCTGGGTGTTGACCATCGGCAAGGCGATCTTCGTGCCGGCGGTGCTAGGCGCCGTGATCGTCTATGTCATCGTCGGCCTGGCGCATGCGCTGGGGCGCATGCCCGGCTTGGGCCCCAGGCTGCCGATGCAGCTGCGCTACCTGTTCTCGGTGCTGGTCATCGGTCTGGCGTTCGTCCTGCTGGCCTACCTGGTAATGGCCAACAAGGATCGCGCGCTGGCGCTGGCGCCGCTGTACCAGGAGTCGTTGCTTGCAGCCATTCAGCGCGTGGCGGTGTTCTTCGGTATCGAGGCCGAGCCCACCTGGGCCACGCTGCGCCAGGACCTGATGGCGCAGATCAACCTGCAGCGACTGTTCACCTCGCTGCTGGCGTCGGTGGGCTCGATCCTGGTGACCTTTGTCGTGGTCTTTCTCTACGCCACCTTCCTGTTGCTCGAACGCAGCGGCTTCGAGACCAAGCTTGCCAACCTGTCGGACGACCCGAGGCGTGTGTCGCGCATCCGCGATGTCATCCAGACCATCAACCGGCGCATCGGCTCTTACCTGGCGTTGAAGACGCTGCTCAGCCTCCTGCTGGGCGGTGTGAGCTGGGCCATCATGATGCTGTTCGGCCTGGAGTTCGCTGCGCTGTGGGCGGTGCTCATTGCCCTGCTGAACTTCGTGCCCTACATCGGCTCGGTCCTGGGGGTGGTGTTTCCGGTGCTGATGACGATCGTGCAGTTCGAGGACCTCGGCGTGATCCTGTCGATGCTGCTGGCGCTGACGGCGGCGCAGTTCATCATCGGCAACTTCCTCGACCCCTACGTGATGGGCAGTTCGCTGAACCTCAGCCCCTTTGCCATCCTCATCAGCCTGGCTGTCTGGTCCGAGCTGTGGGGCATCCCGGGGGCCTTTCTGGCAGTGCCGATCACGGCCATCATGACCATCGTCTTCTCCGAATTTGCCGGCACGCGATGGGTGGCGGTGCTGCTGTCCAAGAGCGGCCGGATCTGAACGCCGCCACAGCGCATGAGCAATCCCTTCAAGGCCACCGCCGAGCTGTTCAAGGCAGCCGCCTCGAACTGGATCAAGGACTACGCACAGAGCATGGGCGCGGCGCTGGCCTTCTACACCATCTTCTCGATCGCACCGCTGCTGTTGATCGTGATCGCCATCGCCGGTTTCTTCTTCGGCCAGGAGGCCGCGCACGGCGAGATCTTCGGCCAGCTGCACGGCATGCTCGGCACCACCGGCGCCCTGGCCGTGCAGGGCCTGCTGGAAAGCGCCGGCCAGCGCGTGGAAAGCGTGTCGGCCGCCGTCGTCGGCGTGCTCGTGCTGTTCATCGGCGCGACCTCGGTGTTCGCCGAACTGCAGGACGCGCTCGACCGCATCTGGCGTGCGCCGCAGCGCGCCAGGCAAAGCGGCCTGTGGGCGCTGGTGCGTGGGCGGCTGCTGTCCTTCGGCATGATCCTGGGCATCGGTTTCCTGCTGATCGTGTCGCTGTCCTTCAGCGCCGCGCTGAAAGCCCTGAGCAAGTGGTGGGACCCCGAGTCGAACAGCTGGAACACCTTCACCGGCGTCACCGAACTGGCGCTGAACTTCCTGCTGGTGATGGCCGTGTTCGCAATGATCTACAAGACCATGCCGCGGGTCAGCATCCACTGGCGCGACGTCTGGGTGGGTGCGGCAGTGACCGCGGTGCTGTTCATCACCGGCAAGACGCTGATCGGCCTGTACATCGGGCGCAGTGGCATCAGCTCGGCCTTCGGCGCGGCGGCGTCGCTGATCGTGGTGCTGCTGTGGGTCTACTACTCGGCGCAGATCTTCCTGTTCGGCGCGGAGTTCACCTGGGTCTACTCACACAAGTACGGCTCGCGCAAATCGCACCGGATGGCGGAGTCCGCCATGGCTTCGGCGGACACCGGCCCAGGGCTGCCGGAGCAGTCCATTGGCAAGCGATAGGCGGCTTGCGGCGCAAAGCTGCCGAATACAAGCAGCCTTCACCGCAGAGGAACGAAGGACGCAGAGGTCCGCAGAGAAATACGGGAAACGATTTGAATCCATTGCATTTCCTCTGCGCCAACTCTGCGTCCTCCGCTGCTCTGCGGTGAATGAATTCGGTGTTTCGCCAACGGCGGCTTTGCGCCGGATGCAGTCGCAGCTGCGCCTTGGCAGCGCGATA
>DASQFA010000758.1:0-1925 GCA_035633375.1 Rubrivivax sp. | reverse complement strand
GACCTCGCCGCTGAGCTTGATGCGCGGGCCCTGGCCGGGGATGGCCGAGACCAGCGCCTGCGTGTACGGGTGGCGCGGCGCCCGGAACACCGCTTCCGACGGCCCCTGCTCGACCAGCTTGCCGAGGTACATCACGGCCACATGGTCGGTGAGCAGGCGCACCACGTTCAGGTCGTGCGACACGAACAGGTAGCTCAGGCCGAGCTCGCGGCGCAGCCGCTCCAGCAACTGCAGCACCACCGCCTGCACCGACACGTCGAGCGCGGCGGTAGGCTCGTCCAGGATCAGCAACCGCGGGCGCACGGCCAGCGCGCGCGCGATGCCCACGCGCGCTTTCTGCCCGCCCGAGAGTTGATGCGGGAAACGCTGCAACAACTCCGCCGGCAACCCCACTTGCGCGGCCACTTCGTCGACGCGTGCCGCGGCGGCCGCACCGCGCAGGCCGCTGAGCAGCGCCAGCGGCTCGGCGATGGTCTCGCGCGCGGTATAGCGCGGGTTCAGGCTGTCGGTCGGATCCTGGAACACCATCTGGATCGCCGCGCGCTGCGGCAGCCGCGCAAAACGTGCCGCCGGCGTGGCGGCCAGGTCCTGGCCCTCGAAGACGATGCGGCCATCGGTGGCATCGAGCAGCCGCGCCAGCACACGCACCAGCGTCGACTTGCCGCAGCCCGATTCGCCCACCAGGCCCAGGCTCTGGCCCGCGCCGATGCTGAACTCGACGTCGTCCACCGCATGCAGCAGCGCGCCGCGCCGCCCGGCCACGGCGAAACGCTTGCTAAGCCGCTCGACCTGCAGCAGCGGCTCAGGCATGTGCGGGCTCCAGGCTGTGCAGCGGGTGCCAGCAGGCCACCGCGTGCACGGCGGCGGCATCCAGCGGCGGGCGCTGGCTGCGGCAGCGCCCGTCGGCACGTTCGCAGCGCTCGGCAAAGCGGCAGGCCGGCAGGTCGCCGCGCTTCAGGTCGGGCAGGTTGCCGGGCACCGGCGCCAGGCTGGCGATGGTGCTGAGCGCGCCGGGGGTGGAGCTGATCAGCCGCCCGGTGTAGGGGTGCAAGGGGCGCTCGAACAGCGCACGCGTGGGTGCGCTTTCCACCGCGTGGCCGGCATGCATGACGACGATGCGGTCGCAGTAGTCGGCCGCCAGGCCCAGGTCGTGGGTGATGAACAGCGTGGCCATCTGGCGCTCGCGCGCCAGCCCGGTGATGAGGTCCATCACCGCCGCCTGCGTGGTCACGTCCAGCCCGGTGGTGGGCTCGTCGGCAATCAGCAGGCTGGGCCGGCAGGCCAGTGCCAGCGCGATCATCACGCGCTGGCACATGCCGCCCGACAACTCGAAGGGGTAGGCGTGCGCGCGCCGCTCGGGGTCGGCGATGGCCACCTCGCGCAGCGCCTGCACGGCGCGCTGCTTCAGGCTGGTGCCCAGGTCGGGGCCGAGCGCCGCGGCATGGCGGCGCAGCACGTCCTGGATCTGCTGGCCCACCGGGCGGATCGGGTTGAGCGCGGTGCGCGGGCTCTGGAAGATCATCGAGATCTCGCGCCCGCGCAGATCGGCGAGTGTGCTTTCGTCGGCGCCCAGCAGCTGCATGCCGCCGAACGTCGCGCTGCCACCGGTGATGCGTGCCGCGCGGTCGCTGATGCCCAGCAGGGCATAACTGAGCACCGACTTGCCGGAGCCGCTTTCACCCACCAGGCCGACGATCTCGCCCTTGCGCAGGCTCAGGTTGATGCCCTGCAGCGCATGCACCGTGCCCCCACGGGTGCGGAACTCGAGGCCGAAGTCGCGCACGTCCAGGAGTGGGGGCTGATTCATGGCGGCGCGCAAATTTCCTTCACCGCAGAGGGGCGGAGGACGCAGAGTTGACGCAGAGGGATTGCAACGAATCCAAAGCATTTCTCGCACTTCTCTGCGCGCCCTCTGCGTCCTCCGT
>DASQFA010000757.1:0-12541 GCA_035633375.1 Rubrivivax sp. | reverse complement strand
GCTGTACACCGAGAGCTATGCGCGCGCGCATGGCACGCCGGCGCAGTCCGAACGGCTGGCGGTGTATGCGCGCGCCGCGGCTGCGGCCATGGCTGCCGGCCTGGGGGTGAACGCTGGCCATGACCTCAACCGCGCCAACCTGGGCGACTTCCTGCGCGCGGTCGCGGGTGTGCGCGAGGTGTCGATCGGCCATGCGCTGATCGGCGATGCGGTCGAGCTGGGCATCGCCGAAGCCGTGCGCGAGTATCAACGCTGCATCCGCGCGGCCCATGCCAGCGGCGCCAAGACGCCATGATCTTCGGCATCGGCACCGACATCATCGATGTGCGTCGCATCCAGTCCACGCTGTCGCGCCGCGGCGAACGGTTTGCCGAAAAAGTGCTGGGCGCGAACGAACTGCTGGTGTTCCGGGCGCGCAGCGCGCGTGTGCCGGCACGCGGCCTGAGCTACCTGGCCACCCGCTTCTCGGCCAAGGAGGCTTTCTCCAAGGCCATCGGCTTGGGGCTGCACATGCCCATGAGCTGGCGCGCCTGCGAAATCCTCAACAGCGCAGGCGGCCAACCCACGATTCGCTTGCACGGTGTGCTGGCGGCTTGGTTCCAGCAGCGCGGGCTGGTGGCCCATGTCAGCCTGTCCGACGAAACCGACTATGCGGCCGCCTTCGTGGTGGTCGAAACCCAGGAGCCCCAGCCATGACCTCGCATGCCCCGGTCGTGCTTGACATCGCCGGCCTGTCGCTCGGTGCCGAGGACCGGCGTCGCCTCAAACATCCGCTGACCGGAGGGCTGATCCTGTTTGCCCGCCACTGGGTCGACCGGCGCCAGCTCACCGAGCTGGTGGCGGCGATCAAGCGCATCCGGCCAGACCTGCTGATCTGCGTCGACCATGAGGGCGGGCGCGTGCAGCGTTTCCGCAGCGACGGTTTCACCCACCTGCCGCCGATGAGCTGCCTGGGCGAGCTGTGGATGAAGGATCCGCTGGCCGCCACCGACGCCGCCACCGCCTGCGGCTATGTGCTGGCCGCCGAACTGCGCGCATGCGGCGTGGACCTGAGCTTCACGCCGGTGCTCGATCTGGACCATGGCGCCAGCGGTGTCATCGGCGACCGTGCCTTCCACCGCGACCCGCGCGTCACCACGCTGCTGGCCAAGAGCCTGATGCACGGCCTGCTGCTGGCGGGCATGGCGAATTGCGGCAAGCACTTTCCTGGTCATGGCTTCGTCAAGGCCGACAGCCACCTGGCGGTGCCGGTGGACAAACGCTCGCTCAAGGCCATCCTGGCCGACGATGCCAAACCCTATGAGGCGCTGAGCACCAGCCTGACGGCAGTAATGCCGGCGCATGTGGTGTACCCGAAGATCGATCAGCGGCCGGCCGGTTTCTCGCCGCGCTGGCTGAAGGAGATCCTGCGCGGACAACTCGGATTCACCGGCGCCATCTTCAGCGACGACCTGAGCATGGAAGGTGCGCGCCACCTCGACGGCGGCGACCTCAGCTACGCCGAGGCTGCCGCGGCGGCTCTGGCTGCCGGCTGCGACATGGTGCTGCTGTGCAACCAGAGCGCCGATGGGGGCGAAGCGGTCGACGAGCTGCTTGCCGGTTTGCAGCAGCAGGCCGACGCCGGCCACTGGGCTCTCGACCCCGACAGCGAGCTGCGCCGCCAGGCGCTGCTGCCGCAAACGCGGCCATTGACCTGGGACGAGTTGATGCATCAGCCGGCCTATCAGCACGCACTGGAGCGCCTGCCCTGAGCCCGGGCACAGGCCGCCCTTGAGGGCGCCGTGTGCTTGGCGAATGCCAGACTTCTCCGTGGGTCGAGCTGAGCCCGGACACAGGCCGCCCCTGCGGGCGCCGTGTGCCTGGCGAAGGCCCGACGCCTCAGCGCGAGCCGCGTCAGGCGGCCGGTGCGTTCTGTCGCTCGAAGGGCAGTTTCATCTGCGACAGGTCCTTGCGTGTTTCTACCAACACCAGCGGGCCGTCGTCGATGACCACGCGGGGCCGTGGCGCGCGCGGCACATGCACCAGCTTCGGTTCGCTCGCCATCGCCTGTTGCACCACCAGGATGCGATCCGCGTCCGAATTCACCCACTCCAGGCCGGCTGATCGGGCCAGCGCGCGCAGATCGTCAATCGGCAGGGCGAAGCGCGTGGCCATCGCTGCGGGCGCCGGCGCCTCGATTGGCGCCATTGCCATGGCAGGCACGGTTACTGCCCGGGGTGTCGGCACGTAAGCGGGCTCGGCCAGGAAGGCCGCAGGTGTCGGCTGCGCCACCTGCATCGCGGGCTCGTGCTCGGCAGGTGCGGACAAGGGCACCGCGTCGACACGTTCAGGTGCCAACTCCGGCGCCCTGTCCGAAGCGTCCGGCAGCGGGGCATCGGCCGCACGTTCGCCTTGCGGTGCATCGCCCGCCTCGTGACGGCTGCGGTCGCGCCCGCGTCCGCGGCGGCGGCCACCTTCACGCTCGCCTTGGCCATCGTCTTCCGCGCGCGGTGACGTGTTCTCCCCGTCCTGCGGCCTCGACTCCATGCGGGCAGCTGCGGCGTCATCGGCGACGCTGTCCGTGCCTGGTGGCTGCGCATCGGCGCGTGTTTCGTCGCGGTCACGACCACCCCGTCCGCCACGGCGGCGGCGGCGTGGACCCTCACGCTCGCCGTCGGCCGGGGCGGTCTGCGAAGGAATGGTATCGACGAAACTGCGCACCCCACCCGCGTCGGCGGCTGGCGCAGCGCCGACCTCGAGTTCGGCGCGCTCGCCACGCTCGACGTTGTCGCCGCGCTCAGCACGCTCAGCACGCTCAGCACGTTCACCACGCCCGCCACGGCGCGAATCATTGCGTTCACCACGCGGCGCGCGCGGCGGTGCTTCGGCTGACGCGTTCAACAGCGTGTCGGATTGGGCCTCCAATGCGCCTTCGGCCCGGCCAGCATCACGCGCGCCGTCGCGTCCACCACGGGGCGGCCGACCCTCGCGCGAATCGCGTCCCGGGCCGTCGGCACGCGCCTCGCCGCGTCCGCCCCGGCCTTCGCCCTGGCGTCCATCACGGCCATTGCGGCCACCGCGTGCGCCGCGTTCACCGCGTTCGCCACGGTCTCCCCGTTCCGAGCGGCGGCCGTCGCCGCGCCCGTCACGGCTTTCGCGCTTGTCAGCGGCAGGTTCCACCTCGGGCTTGGCCGGGAGTACCCCCGGCGCCGGTGGCGCAGCCGTGCCAAACAGTTTCTTCACCCAACCGAAGAACCCGCTGCCGGCAGCAGGCTCGGGCACAGCCGCGGCGGCCGGCGCGCGTGCGACCTGTACCGGTGCCGCAGGTGCGGGCACGGGTGGCGCGGGCGGCGTCGGTGCCGGCTGGTCGGGCAATACCCCCTTGATGACCGGTTCCTGCTTGGGCTTGAGCGACTTCTCGCGGCGCGTGATGCCGACCTCGTCGCTCGGCTCCTCGATCATGGTGTAGCTGGCCTGCAGGCCTTCCAGGCGCGGGTCGTCCTGGCGCAGCCGTTCGAGCTTGTAGTTCGGCGTCTCCAGGTGCTTGTTCGGCACCAGCAACACGGTCACGCGCTGCTTGAGTTCGATCTTGGTGATCTCGGTGCGCTTCTCGTTGAGCAGGAAGCTGGTCACCTCGACCGGCACCTGCACGTGCACGGCGGCGGTGTTGTCCTTCATCGACTCTTCCTGCACCATGCGCAGGATCTGCAGCGCGCTGCTTTCGGTGTCGCGGATGTGGCCGGTGCCGTTGCAGCGCGGGCAGGTGATGTGGCTGCCTTCGCTCAAGGCCGGGCGCAGGCGCTGGCGGCTGAGTTCGAGCAGGCCGAACTTGCTGATGCTGCTGAACTGCACGCGCGCGCGGTCCGAGCGCAGCGCGTCGCGCAGCCGGGTTTCCACCTCGCGCCGGTTCTTCGACTCGTCCATGTCGATGAAGTCGACGACGATCAGCCCGCCCAGGTCGCGCAGCCGCATCTGGCGCGCAATCTCGTCGGCGGCTTCCAGGTTGGTGCGCGTGGCGGTTTCCTCGATGTCGCTGCCGCGTGTGGAGCGCGCCGAGTTCACGTCCACCGACACCAGTGCTTCTGTATGGTCGATGACGATAGCGCCACCTGACGGCAGGTTCACAGTGCGCGTGAACGCGGTCTCGATCTGGTGCTCGATCTGGAAGCGGCTGAACAGCGGCGCGTCGTCGCGGTAGCGCTTGACCCGCGCGGCCGATTCCGGCATCACGTGGTTCATGAACTGCTGTGCCTGGTCGTAGATGTCGTCGGTGTCGATCAGGATCTCTCCGATGTCGGCGGTGAAGTAGTCGCGGATCGCACGGATGACGAGCGAGCTTTCCTGGTAGATCAGGAACGCGCCCTTGCCCGCCTTGGCTGCGCCGTCGATCGCGTCCCACAGCTTGAGCATGTAGTTCAGGTCCCACTGCAGCTCGGGCGCGCTACGGCCGATGCCGGCGGTGCGCGCGATCAGGCTCATGCCCTTGGGGTAATCGAGCTGGTCGAGGTTTTCCTTAAGCTCCTCGCGGTCCTCGCCCTCGATGCGCCGGCTGACGCCGCCGCCGCGCGGGTTGTTCGGCATCAGCACCAAGTAACGCCCGGCCAGGCTGACGAAGGTGGTGAGCGCCGCGCCCTTGTTGCCGCGCTCTTCCTTTTCCACCTGCACCAGCAGCGAATCGCCGTCCTTGATGGCGTCCTGGATGCGCGCGCTGCGCGCATCGGCGCCTTCGCGGAAGTAGTTACGCGAGATTTCCTTGAAGGGCAGGAAGCCATGGCGGTCTTCGCCGTAGTCGACGAAGCAGGCTTCGAGCGAGGGCTCGACGCGCGTGACCACGGCCTTGTAGATGTTGCCCTTGCGCTGCTCACGGCCCTCGATCTCGTTTTCGAAGTCCACCAGCTTCTGGCCGTCGACGATGGCCAGGCGGCGCTCTTCCGGCTGCGTGGCATTGATCAGCATGCGTTTCATTCAGTCTCCTTCTTGCCCCGCCACGGCTAATGGACCATGCGGCGGCGCAGCTTCATCACGTCGTGCGACTTCGCAGTGCGCGACCGAAACGATGCAGGAGATACGCGCTGGAACCCTTGGCTCGAATCGCCCTGGACTGCGATGAAAAGGCCCACCTGGGCCTGTCGAGCTCGCAGCGTTGGCGCGTGCGTGTCAGCGAAGTGGTCGCGTGCCGCGCGGCGCCTGCCCGGGTCGCTGCATCGTGCGCAGCGGCCATGCGGCACCGTGGCTGGTCGCGGCGGCGTGCCGGCAGCAATGGTCAAGCATGGGAGCGGGTGGCGGGGACAACATGCGCTGTGTGCGTCGCTGGACGCGGGTGCAAGGCCGGAACGACCCGTCTTGCACCTGGGATTTCGGGTGCCCCTATAGGCTGGGTTCTTGTAGCGTGTCTCTCGTGCCAGCCGCCCCCGGCCGCCGGGTCACTTGGGAACCACGGCCCACCTGGGCTGACGCTGGCATTGCATCACCTGCGCATGCGCCGCCATCGGCTCATGCGGCCTCACCTTCAACCCTGGAATGCCCCGGGTAAACTCCGGGAAATCAAGCACTTACGGATCAATCGTGGACCGGCGCATTATAGGGGGCAAAGGCCGGTCGGGTGCGTTGCGCACGGCAAGCGAAGCTGCAGCCGGCGCGACGCCGAGCGTGACAAGCCTCACGTCGGCCGCACCGCAAGTGCAGCACCTTCTGGTGGATGAATCCTCGGCCGGCCAGCGCCTCGACAACTATCTGATGAGCCGTCTGAAGGGCGTGCCGAAGACGCACGTCTACCGCGTCATCCGCTCCGGTGAGGTGCGCATCAACAAGGGCCGTGCCGGCGCCAACACGCGTGTGCAGGCCGGTGACGACATCCGTGTGCCACCGGTGCGCGTGGCCGAACGGCCGGCCAGCCTGGTGCCGGCGCGCGACTTCACGGTACTTTATGAGGATGACTGGCTCGTCGCGATCGACAAACCCGCCGGTGTGGCGGTGCACGGTGGCAGCGGCGTCAGCTTCGGCGTCATCGAGCAGATGCGCCAGGCCCGCCCGCAGGCGCGCTTTCTCGAGCTGGTGCATCGGCTCGACCGCGAGACCTCCGGGGTGTTGCTGCTGGCCAAGAAGCGCAGTGCGCTGACCGCGCTGCAGGACCAGTTCCGCGCGCGCGATACCGGCAAGAGCTATGCGGCGCTGGTGCTGGGCCGCTGGCCCGACAGGTTGAAGCTCATCGACCTGCCCCTGCACAAGTACCTCACGCCCGAGGGCGAGCGGCGTGTGCGTACCAGCACCGTCGACGACACGCAGGCCAAACGCTCGATCACGCGGGTCCGGGTGGCGCAGCGCTTCGAGCAGTTCACGCTGCTCGACGTGGGCATCAAGACCGGCCGCACGCATCAGATTCGGGTGCACCTGGCGCACGCCGGCCATCCCATCGTCGGCGACGACAAGTACGGCGACTTCGAGTTCAACAAGTCGCTGGCGCGCGGCACGGCGCTGCCGGGTCATCGCTTCGATGGCATGTTCCTGCATGCGCGGCGCCTGGGCTTCGAGCATCCGGCCGGCGCTGAGCGCATCGAGCTCGAGGCGCCGCTGCCGTCGGCGTGCATCGCCTTGTTGCAGCAATTGCCCAGTTGACGCCTGCGTTGACACATGTGCGGGATGTAGCTCGGCCCGCAGCTGCATTGGCCAGCGCATGCAACGTGGGCTGCATTCGGGGAAACTCCAGGGCATGAAGGCAAGCACCCGCCCGCGACGCTTCGACCTGATCGTCTTCGACTGGGACGGTACGCTCTTCGACTCCACCGCGTTGATCGTGCGCTGCATCCAGGCGGCTTGCCGCGACATCGGCACGCCCGTGCCCAGTGACATGCAGGCGGCCTATGTCATCGGCCTGGGATTGATGGACGCGCTGCGCCATGCCGTGCCACACCTGCCGGTCGAGCGCTACCCGGAACTCGGCCGGCGCTACCGCCACCACTACATGGCCTGGCAGCATGAGATCGTGCTTTTCGAGGGCACGCGCGAGATGCTGCAGGTGCTCAAGGCACGCAACCACTGGCTCGCGGTGGCCACGGGCAAGAGCCGACACGGCCTGAACGAGGCGCTGGAGAGCGCGCAACTCGGCCCCGTATTCGATGCCACCCGCACCGCCGACGAAAGCGCCTCCAAGCCCGATCCGCTGATGCTGCGCGAATTGATGGCCGAGCTGGGTGCCGACACGCGGCGCACGCTGATGGTCGGTGACACCACGCACGACCTGCAGCTCGCTGCGAATGCAGGCGTGGCCTGTGTGGCGGTGAGCTACGGCGCGCATCCGAGCGAGGATTTCCATCGTTTCGCGCCCCTGTTCATCGCGCATTCCACGCACGAGCTGAACGACTGGCTGCAACAGCATGGCTGAGCGCCCGAGAGAAGCCGAATACCTGTGTGATTCGGCCCAGCTGGTCGAGCGCGGCCGCGCTCGGGTCTTCGACGTGCTGCAGTACCGCCAAGCGGCGCGCGCGTTTGCGCTGCGCTTCGACGGCCGTGTCGTGGCCTACCTGAACCGCTGCGTGCATGTGCCCACCGAGATGGACTGGCAGCCGGGCGAGTTTCTCGACAGCGACAAGCGTTTCATCCTTTGCTCGACCCATGGCGCGGCCTACGAGCCCGGCGACGGGCGCTGCGTCGGTGGGCCCTGCGGGCGCGGCCGCCTGACGGCGCTGCAGGTGGAGGAACGCGACGGTCGGGTCTATTGGTATCCTTCCCGCGACATACGGCCGGTCGAGTTCGACCCGCCGGCCCCTGGGAGCCCCAAATGAACTCGAACGAAGACACCGCGTTGCCCTCGGCAACGGATTCGGCGTCGCCCCGCGTTGCCGCGCCGGCGGCGCCATCGCCCAAAGCGTCTTGGGAAAGCGGCCTGGAACTGGCCGCCCGCGAGTGGCTGCGTGAGCGGCGCAGCGAACGCCGCTGGCGCATCTTCTTCCGCCTGGCCTGGTTGGGGCTGGTGCTGGCCATCGCGTGGGCTTTGCTGGCGCAGCGCATGCACATGTCGGCGCCGGCCGGGCCGCATACCGCCTTGGTCGACGTGCGCGGCGAAATCGACAGCGAATCCGAAGCCAACGCCGAATCGCTGGTGGCCGCGCTGACCAGCGCCTTCGAGGATTCCGGTGCGCAGGCGGTGGTGCTGCGCATCAACTCGCCGGGCGGCAGCCCGGTGCAGGCCGGCATCATCAACGACGAGATCCGGCGCCTCAAGGTGCTGCACGAGAAGAAGGTCTATGCCGTGGTCGAGGAGGTGTGTGCCTCGGGTGCCTACTACATCGCCGTGGCAGCGGACGAGATCTATGTCGACAAGGCCAGCCTGGTGGGATCGATCGGCGTGCTGATGGACGGCTTCGGCTTCGTCGGCCTGATGGACAAACTGGGCATCGAAAGGCGCTTGCTCACCGCAGGCAAGAACAAAGGCATGCTCGATCCGTTTTCGCCGCAGGACGAGACACAGCGCGCCTATGCCAAGATGATGATCAACCAGGTGCACCAGCAGTTCATCAAGGTGGTGCGCGAGGGTCGCGGCACGCGACTGATAGAAACTCCGGAGACCTTCTCGGGCTTGTTCTGGAACGGCGAAGAGGCGGTCAGGTCCGGCCTGGCCGACCACTTCGGCAGCCTCGACTATGTGGCGCGCGAGGTGGTCAAGGCACCCGAGGTGATCGACTACACGCCAAGGGAAAACGTCGCCGAGCGGCTGGTCAAGCGCTTCGGCGCGTCGATAGGCGCCGGCGCGATGCAGGTGCTGCGCTCGGGCACCGGGCTGCGCTGAGCGCGGCACGGGTGCAGGCGAGCAGCACGCCGTGAAAGCAGCCATACCGGGCTGCGGCTGGTGCCCGGCGCCTTGCAAGGCGCCAGTCTCTGCCTATCCTACGCCGCTATACACCGCCAAGCGCGCACGGGCGTTGGCCGTGTGCCGTCTCTCGCCCAGGGCGCTTCAGGCCGGCGGAATGCGCAGCATCTGCCCCGGGTAGATCTTGTCCGGGTGGGCCAACATCGGCTTGTTGGCCTCGAAGATCAGCGGATACTTGTTGGCATCGCCGTAGAACTTCTTCGCGATCTTCGACAGGTTGTCGCCGGATACCACCGTATGCCACTGCGCTTCGGGTGCGGGTTCATTGACTGTCAGCATGTCGTTCACGGCCGCCACGCCGTGCACGTTGCCGCAGCACAGCAGGACTTTCTCCTTCGTCGCCTGGTCGGGGACGGTGCCGGACACCGTCACGGTGCCACTCGCGCCGTCGAATCCGATGTCGAGCGCGTCGACCGACAGGCCCTGCGTGCGCAGATAGTCGCCGATGGCCTTGCCGGCTGCCGCGCTGAGGGCGGCCACGGTCTCGGGGGATGGCGCGGCGGCGGCAGCTTCCTGTGCGGCCTTGGCTTCGCCCTTGCCGAACAGCTTTTCGCCGGCTTCCTTGAAAAAACTCATGATGCCCATGGTGCTCGTTCCTGTGTGGTGGTGGTGGGGGCTCGACTCTAGCGCAACAGCCCGCGTGTTTCGATGAACTCCACCACCTGCGCCAGCCCGGCCTGGGTGCGCAGGTTGCTCATCACATAGGGCTTGCTGCCGCGCATGCGCCGGGTATCGGCTTCCATCACCTCCAGGCTGGCACCGACATAGGGCGCCAGGTCGGTCTTGTTGATGACGAACAGGTCGCTCTTGGTAATGCCCGGGCCGCCTTTGCGTGGGATCTTCTCGCCCGCGGCGACATCGATGACGTAGATCGTCAGGTCGCTCAGCTCGGGGCTGAAGGTGGCGGCCAGGTTGTCGCCGCCGGATTCGATGAACACGATGTCGGCATCGGGAAACTGCTCGAGCATGCGGTCCACCGCCTCGAGGTTGATCGACGCGTCCTCGCGGATCGCCGTGTGCGGGCAGCCGCCCGTTTCCACGCCCATGATGCGCTCTGGCGCCAGCGCGCCGGCCACGGTGAGCAGGCGCTGGTCTTCCTTGGTGTAGATGTCGTTGGTGATGACCACCAGGTCCCAGCGCTCGCGCATCGTCTTGCAGAGCATTTCGACCAGTGTGGTCTTGCCCGAGCCGACCGGGCCGCCGACGCCCACGCGCAGCGGTGGCAGTTTGCGGGTGCGGCCGGCGATGTGGTGCAGTGTGTCCATCGCGCCAATTATGGCGGCGACCCGTCGGGCGCCACGCCGCATCAGGAGCGGAACAAGCGCGAGTACTGCGTCTCGTGCTGCGCGCTCAGGATGGCCAGCATCGGCGTGAAGGCCTGGCGCTGATCGTCGTTCAGCGTGGCGGCGCGTTGCACCGCGTCGGGCAGCGCATCGATCAGCCGCGCCAGCATGCGCTGAGCCGCGCTCTGGCCCAGCGGCACGCTGCGCATCGCCGCCTGCACCATGTTCTCGGCCCAGCCGAAGCCGAAGGCCAGCAGTGCCTCGCGAAATGGGCCGCCGCTTTGCGCCGCGGCCAGCGCAAAAGCCACCGGCCAGGTCGGTGCAGGGCGCAGCGCGGCGAGTTGCGCCACGCGCGCATCGGGCGTTTCGCGGTTCTTCAGCCACTCGGCCAGCGAGCGGCCCATCTGCTGCGTCTGCTGGCGCAGCTCGGCGGTTTCGCGCGTGCTCGCCACCCAATCGTTGAGCTCGACGATGCGCGGCAGGTCATTCGCCTGCCAGGCGGGCACTGCCCCTGCCATGGCCGGCAGGTCGGCGCGCTCCAGGCTCAGGTGGAGCTGGTCCACCAGCCAGTCGCCGGCGTGGGCCTCGTCACGCACCAGGCCGGCTTCGACCGCGGCTTCGAGGCCCTCGGAATAGCTGAAACCGCCCACCGGCAGGGCTGGCGACGCCAGCTGCATCAGTTGCAGCAGCGCGCCCGGCGTCGTGCCGGGCTCTGCCTGAAGCGGCTGGGCCATCAGAGTGCGGTGCCGCCCGTGCCGTGGTCGTGGCCGCCGCAGCCCGGGCCATGCACATGCGCAGCCGGCGCGGCAGCCACAAGGCCTGGCGCGCGGGCGGGCGACTGGGGATGCGCGTGCGAAGGATCGTGGTCTTGGTCTTGGTCGTGATCGTGATCGTGTCTGTGACCGTGACCGTGACCGTGTGCCGTGGGTGGGGCGTGGGCGCGCGCATGACCGTGCGCCGCATGCCCGCCCGATGCATAGGCGCCGGCCTCGGGCTCGAAGGCTGCCAGCTCCTCGCTCACGATCAGGTGCATCTGGCGCAGCAGGTCGGCCAGCACATGGTCGGGCTCGAGCTGCAGGCGGTCAGGCTTCAGTTCGAGCTGCACATGGCGGTTGCCCAGGTGATACGCGGCGCGCTGCAGGTCGAAGGCCGAGCCGTGCTCGGGACAAGGGCGCACCACCAGCACCGGCTGGGGCGCGGCACTCACGCGCACCAGCGAGCCGTCTTCGGCCACCAGCACATCACCGCCGCGCACCACCTGGCCGCGCGGCAGGAACACGCCAAGCAGCCGGCCGGTGGAATCGGTGGCGTCGAAGCGGCTCTTGCAGCGCACGTCCCAGTCGAGCGCGACCTGGCTGGCGCGCTTCAGCAGCACCGGGGCCAGGCCACGGCCCTGGGCGATGAGTTTGTTGACGGTCAGCATGGGTGGCAATCCTGTGTGTTGCGACGGGCGCGAAGACGGGTTAGTATAACTTTCGTTATAACGTCGCGGAGTTGCGCATGACTGCTCTGAAGCTTACCCAGATTGGCAATTCGGTTGGCGTGATCCTGCCGAAGGAAGTGCTGGCAAGGCTGAAACTGGAGAAGGGCGACACGGTGTTCGTCACCGATGCCGCCAACGGCGTGATGCTGACGCCCTACAGCCCCGAGTTCGAGCAGCAGATGGCCGCGGCACGGCAGGTCATGAAGAAGCGTCGAAACGTTCTTCGTGAGCTGGCGAAGTGACGACGCGCGCCTGGGTCTGGATTGACCCGGCTGTGCTGCTGGCGGTGCACAATGAGCAACTGCTTGAACACGGCGGCGCGCCGGGGACCAGGGCCATGAGCTTGTTCGAATCAGCCATCGCCCGCCCGCAGCAGTTGGCGCACTACGAGACCCCCGACGCCGCGGACCTTGCGGCCGCCTACGCGTTCGGGATTGCTCGAAACCACCCTTTTGTCGATGGCAACAAACGCACTGCTTTCGTTGCAGCAGAGCTGTTTCTGGCGTTGAACGGACTGGAGCTGCATGCCGACGACAGCGCGTGTGTTGTGACCATGCTCGCCGTCGCCGCCGGCCAGATCGACGAGGCCACCTTCGCGCGCTGGTTGCGCGAGCACAGCGCAGCGCGCTGAAGTCGGCATGGCCGGCGCCGCCGGGGCGGCACCTGCAGCCCCCCTGTGCGATGCGCAGGCTCATCATCCCAGCTGCGCTGCGCCGTGCCGTGCCAGCCATATCTGCGCACCTCTTGCGGGCCAAACACCAGCAGCTGCGCCATGCGCACCAACAAGTGCGGTTAGCGCCCGATGATGGTGCATGCGGGCCGTGTTGCCTCCCTGTGTGCTTCCGACGCCGCAGCGCAGCAGCACTGGCACAGCCTTTGCTGAAGCTCCCGGGGTCATTTCAACCATTGCCCGACTTCCGGGCGCCGTCA
>DASQFA010000756.1:0-4512 GCA_035633375.1 Rubrivivax sp. | reverse complement strand
GTAACCCGGCCCAGGGCGCGCCGAGCTGCCGAAACTGTAGTTCGTGGCGGCGGCGGCGAAGCCCAATCCGGTGGCGACGAACATCAACCCGGACCAGAAGTCCTTCTGGCTCTTGATCTTCACGGCGTGTCTCCTCGGCGGGCCTGTTGTGGGCCATTCTAGGCAGCCATCATGGGCCGCCGGCTGTGGTTTCCACGTAAGGGCTGGCCGCCACGCGCCGTGCGCACGAAGGCAAGCCCGGCCTGGCCAGGCCACCCGGCGCTCACCCGTGAACTGAAGTGTCGTCCTGCGCTGGCCGGGCGCGGCCCGCTCAGGTGCGCAAGTCCATGCTCGGTGTGCTGCGCAGCACTTCTTCGATCGTCGTCAGGCCTTCGGCGACCTTCATCGCGCCAGCCAGCCGCAAGGCGCGCATGCCGTCCTTCACCGCCTGGCGGCGCAGCGCGGTGGCGTCCAGCGCCGGGTGCACGCAGGCACGCGCTTCCTCGGTCATGACCAGCAGCTCGTACAGGCCGACACGGCCGCGGTAACCGGTGTGTCGGCATTCCAGGCAGCCCACTGGCTTGCATGGCCGCACGCCGCCCGACAGGCGCCAGGGTTTGGCCAGCTCGTCCAGCGTTTCGCGCGTGGTCGTCTCGTCGCGCTGCTTGCACGCCGGGCACAACATGCGCGTCAGGCGTTGCGCCAGCACACCGATCACGGTGGCCGATATCAGGTAGGCGGGCACGCCCAGGTCGGCCAGCCGCGTGATGGCCGAAGCCGAGTCGTTGGTGTGCAGCGTGCTGAACACCAGGTGCCCGGTGAGCGCCGCCTGGATGGCCATCTCGGCGGTGGCCAGGTCGCGGATCTCGCCGACCATTATGATGTCCGGGTCCTGCCGCATCAACGCGCGCAGCCCTTCGGCGAAGCCCATGTCGATGGCGGCATGCACCTGCGTCTGGTTGAAGGACGGCTCGATCATCTCGATCGGGTCTTCGACAGTGCACACGTTCACGTCGTCGGTGGCCAGCTGCTTCAGGGTGGAATACAGCGTGGTCGTCTTGCCCGAGCCGGTGGGCCCGGTGACGAGGATGATGCCGTGCGGCCGCGCGATCAGTTCCTGCCAGGCTTTAGTGTCGTGCGCGCCGAAACCCAGCGCCTCGATGCGCTTCACCGCCGTCTCCGGATCGAAGATGCGCATCACCATCTTCTCGCCGAAGGCCGTGGGCAGCGTTGACAAGCGCATCTCGACCTCGGCACCGACCTTGTCGGCGCAGTCGGGGCGCTTGGTCTTGATGCGCCCGTCGAGCGGGCGCCGCCGTTCGACCACGTCCATGCGGCCCAGCAGCTTGATGCGCGAGGTCATGGCGTTCATCACGCCCAGCGGCACCTGGTAGACGGTGTGCAGCACGCCGTCGATGCGAAAGCGGATCGCGCCCATGTCGCGCCGCGGCTCGAGGTGGATGTCGCTGGCGCGCTGGTCGAAGGCGTATTGCCACAGCCAGTCGACGACCTGCACCACGCCCTGGTCGTTGGCATCGAGCTGCTTGCTCGTCTTGCCCAGTTCGACCAGCTGCTCGAAGCTGGCCGCGGCCGAGACCTCGCCGGTCTTCTGCGCCGCGCGCACCGATCTGGCCAGCGCATAGAACTCGACTGTGTACTTGCGCACGTCCTGCGGATTGGCCAGCACCAGCTTGACCGAGCGCCGCGTGTGCGCCTCGATCTCGCTCACCCAGCCGATGTCGAAGGGCTCGCTGGTGGCGATGACCACTTCTGCGTTGCTCATCTGCACCGGCAGCGCGCAACGGCTCTCGGCGTAGTGCACCGACATGACGTCGGCCACACGCCCGACATCGGCCTTCAGCGGGTCGATGCGCAGATACGGCATGTGGCAGCGCTTGGCCAGCCACTCGGTCAGCGCTTCGGTGTCGAGGGCGCGCGCGCTGCCGCTGCGCAGCAGCCCGGCCGCGCCCAGGCGCACCAGCGCATGCTGGCTGGATGCGCCGGCACCGAAGCGGCGCGTCACGCGTTCGCAGTCTTCGGCCGAAACCCACTGGTCGTCGCGCAGCCAGCCGAGCAGCAAGCGCCAGTCGAGCTTGCCCTTCCATACCTGGTGCGGCACGGCCAGCGTGTCGGCCACGGTCTGTCGGGCGGCGAGGTGTGAAGCCGGAACTTGGGTCATGGCGTGCGCATCGAGTGGCAATCGGGTTCGCTAGGCACAGCTTCGGGCGCCAGCGGCCGCAGCATGCGCAGCCACTTGCGCGCCTGCAGGCCCCAGGCACCGTAGCGGGCCTCGATGGCAGCCGCGCGTTCGAGCAGCTCGGCGCGGTCGGGCCGCACGACGTCACGCCCGGCCATGACCACGCTGTTGCCCTCGCGCGTGGGCTGCAGGCTGCACACCTGCCCGGCACCGAAGGCCGCGGCGATCTGCGCCAGGCTGCAGGCAAAACTGGCGTCGCGCCCGAACAGGTTGACGCTCATCACGCCGCCTTCGGCCAGCACCGCGCGGCAGGCGGCATAAAAGCGCGCGTCGTCGAGCACCGGCGCGGCGGCTTCATGGTCGTACAGGTCCACATGCAGCAGTTGCACGCTGCCCTTGTGGGCGCTGTCGTGCACCCAGGTCGCGGCGTCCTGGTTCAGCACCTGCAGCCTCGGGCCATCGGGCGGCAGATGGAAGCTGCGCCGGCAGCTGGCGATGACGGCCGGGTTCAGCTCCACCGCGGTGGTGTGCATGCCCAGCGCCTTGTGCGTGAAACGCGTGATCGCCGCCGCGCCCAGGCCGAGCTGCACCGCACGGCCACGCCCCAGCTGCTGCTGCGGCAACCACAGCAGGCTGGCCAGCATGCGCTGCACATAGTCGAGTTCGATGAAGTCGGGCTTGGCAATGCGCATCGATCCCTGGATCCAGACCGTGCCCAGGTGCAGGCTGCGCACCCCCCGGTATTCGGAGATCGTGGCCGGGGGCAGTTTCGGCGCGGGGGCGGGTTTCTTCAGCATGCGAGAGCGCGGGGCGGAGCGCACGATAACCGAAGCCCGGGCCCATGCAGCGCCAATCGGGCGCCATCACGCGCTGTCGTGCGGACTGTTCACGCCCGACGCCTGCCCGTGCCGTGCGACAGTGGCGTTGCGCACCTGGCAGGCCTCGAAGACCTCGCGCCAGGCGGCCAGCTTGCGCTGGAAGGACCAACTGGCATGGGCCGGGCTGGTCGACGGCAGCTTGAAGACGCGCAGCCCGAGCTGCGCCGTGACGCCCATGGCCCGCGCCGATGCGCCGCCGTTGTGCGCTACCGCCAGCAGGCCCGGCGCACGCCGGCGCAGGCTGGCCAGATCGTTCCAGCGCGCATCGCGGATGGCATTGTCCAGGCTGCCTTCGCGGCGGCACTCGGCGATCACGTCCCACAGGCCCAGGCCATGTACGCGCAGGCGCTGCAGGCGCTGCGCATAGCCCAGCGCGAGCAGATCCTCGCCCCACAGCGCCGACAGCAGCGGCCAGAACTGGTTGCGTGGGTGGGCATAGTACTGTGCAGCCGCCAAGGAGGCGGCACCCGGAAAACTGCCCAGCACCACCAGCCGGGTGTGGCGTGCGATCACCGGCGGCAGGCCCTGCAGCAGCGCGCCCATCAGGCGCGTGCCGGGCCTTGCGGCGCGGCCTTTGCCATGCAGCGCCCTGGCGGCTTCACGGCCGCAGGCCCGGCAAGGCGGCGCAGGCGTTGGCCGAGGTCACGGCCGCCGTGTGCTGCAGCGTCCAGCCGCGCAGCGCCGCCAGCGTCTGCGCAATGCGTGGCAGTTCGCAGGGCTCGTTGCGTGCGCTGTGCCCTTCGGCGCGCTCTTGCGCATTGCGATACAGCCACTGCGGCGGGATGTCCGGCGCATCGGTCTCGAGCACGATCGCCTCGTCTGGCAGCGTCGTGGCCAGGCGGCGGATCTGCAGCGCGCGCTCGAAGCTCATCGCGCCGCCGAAACCGAGCTTGAAGCCGAGGCCGACAAAGCGCCCGGCCTGCTCGGCGCTGCCATTGAAGGCGTGCGCGATCCCGCCCTTGACCGGCATGCGCCGCAGACCCTTGAGCAGGGTGTCGGCGGAGCGCCTGACGTGCAAGATGACCGGCAGCCCGGCCTGCTGCGCCATGGCCAGCTGCGCCAGGTAGAAACGCTCCTGCCGCGCCAAGTCCAGTCCCGGCACGAAATGGTCCAGGCCGATCTCGCCCACGGCCACCAGGCGTGCATCGCTGCGCCGCGCATGCAGCGACTGGCTCAGCTGCTGCAGGTCGCTGTCGCTGGCCCGATCGACATACAGCGGGTGGATGCCCAGCGCATACACGCCATCGACGGCGTGCGCCAGTTCGCGCACCGTGTCGAAGTTCGAGACCTGCACCGCCGGCAGCACCAGGCGCTGCACGCCCGCGGCGCGCGCACGCTCGACCACGGCGGCGCGATCGGCATCGAACTCGCTGGCGTCGAGGTGGCAGTGGCTGTCGATCCAGCGGTGCATGCCTGCATGATGCACCGCGCGCGCCGTGGCCGCAGTGCCAGGCCGCC
>DASQFA010000755.1:0-10944 GCA_035633375.1 Rubrivivax sp. | reverse complement strand
CTGGTGCTGGCGCAGGTGCATGCCATCGGCAACCGTTCGCTGCTGATCATCGCGGCGTCGGGCCTGGCGGTGGGCTTCGTGCTGGCGCTGCAGATGTATTACGCGCTGGTCACCTATGGCGCGGCCGAGAGCCTGGGGCTGATCGTCAACCTGGCACTGGTGCGCGAACTCGGGCCGGTGGTCACCGCGCTGCTCTTCGCCGGCCGCGCCGGCACCTCGCTGACGGCCGAGATCGGCCTGATGAAGGCCGGTGAACAACTCGCCGCGATGGAGTTGATGGCCATCGACCCGCGCGCGCGCGTGCTGGCGCCACGCTTCATCGGCGGCGTCGTCTCGATGCCCGTCCTGGCACTGGTGTTCTCCGCCGTGGGCATACTCGGGGCCTATGTCGTGGCCGTGCTGCTGATCGGCGTGGATGCCGGCAACTTCTGGTCGATCATGCAGTCGAGGGTGGATGTCTGGCGCGACCTGGGCAACGGCATCGTGAAGAGCGCAGTGTTCGGCGTCATCTGCACCTTCGTCGCGCTGTACCAGGGCTACGAAACCCAGGCCACGCCGGAAGGCGTGGCACATGCCACCACTCGCACGGTGGTTATTGCCTCGCTCGGCGTGCTGGGCATGGACTTCATACTCACGGCGCTGATGTTCTCCACCCCCTGACCCACGCACGACCGCAAGCACAAGACCATGAGCACGAGATCCACTGAAACACTGGTCGGCCTGTTCGTGCTGCTCGGCCTGGGGGCGCTGTTCTTCCTGGCGCTGAAGGCGGCCAACCTGGGCAACTTCAGCACCGAATCCACCTACCCGATCGCGGCGCGCTTCGACAACATCGGCGGGCTCAAGGTGCGCGCACCGGTGCGCAGCGCCGGCGTGACGGTGGGCCGGGTCACCGCCATCACGCTCGACCCGAAGACCTACCAGGGCGTGGTCAGCATGGACATCCGCCTGGGCTTCCAGTTCCCCAAGGACAGCTCGGCCAAGATCCTGACCTCCGGGCTGCTGGGCGACCAGTACGTCGGCCTGGAGCCGGGCGCAGACGAGGCCAACCTGGCGCCGGGCGCCACCATCACCCAGACGCAGTCGGCGCTGGTGCTGGAGAGCCTGATCGGCCAGGTGTTGTTCAACAGGGCGGCTGAAGCAGGCAGCGCCAACGGAGGGCCGAAGTGACTCTTTCAACGGGATGGCGGGTGCGCGCCATGGTGGTACTGCTGGCGCTGTGCACCGCCGGCACGGCGCCGGCGCAGCCGACTTCGGGTGTCGCGCCCATCATGTCGGTGCTCGACGAGCCGGCCGGCGAAGAGCTCACCGCGGGCCAGCTCGCCGACCCCTGGGAACCGTTCAACCGCGCGATGTTCCGCTTCAATCAGGACCTGGACCGCGACCTGCTGCTGCCGTGGACCGACGCCTACATGACGCTGGTGCCGGAAGTGGCGCGCATCGGCATCGGCAACTTCTTCGCCAACGCGCAGGACCTGTGGTCCTCGGCCAACAACCTGATGCAGGGAAAGTTCCAACGCTCGGTGATGATGACGATGCGTTTTGCCACCAACACCACGCTCGGCGCGTTCGGCCTGATCGACATCGCCACCGAGGTGGGCATGGAGCGCTGGCCCGAGGACTTTGGCCAGACGCTCGGGGTGTGGGGCGTGGCGCCCGGGCCGTACCTCGTGCTGCCGGTGTTCGGGCCGTCGACGGTGCGCGACGCGGTCGGCCTGCCGCTGGACCTGGCGGCCTCGCCGTACTACGCGGTCAACGAGGCGGCCTTCCGGCCGGCGACCACCGTGCTCGGTGCGCTGAACGCGCGTTCGCAGCTGCTGTCGGCGACGCAGGCGCTGGACGCCATCGCCCTGGACAAATACAGCTTCGTGCGCGACGCCTTCCTCAGCCGGCGCTTGCGCCTGGTGTTCGACGGCAACCCGCCCGACGATTACGAACTCAAGCCGCTGGTCAAGCCGACGCCATGACCGTGTCCACGTTGCCCGATGCCGGCGCGTTATCGTGCGCTGTACTCACACAAAGCCCACCACCATGAAACTGCTCCCTATCCTGCTCTGCACACTGGCCTTTGCCGCCGCCGCGCCGGCCCGCGCCGAAACCGCACCCGACGAACTGATCCGCCAGGTGTCGACCGAGGTCATCGACACCGTCAAGGCCGACACGGCCATCCAGGCGGGTGACGTCAGCCGCATCATCACGCTGGTCGATTCCAAGGTGATGCCGCACGTGAACTTCCAGCGCATGACGGCCTCGGCCGTGGGCCGCAACTGGCGCAGCGCCACGCCCGAGCAGCAAAAGCGCTTGCAGGAGGAGTTCAAGATCCTGCTGGTACGCAGCTACGCCGGTGCCCTCACGCAGGTGAAGGACCAGACGGTGCAGCTCAGGCCGCTGCGCGCCAACCCGGGCGACAGCGAGGTGGTGGTGCGCACCGAGATCAAGGGCAAGGGTGAGCCGGTGCAACTCGACTACCGGCTCGAGAAGAGCGGCGAAACCTGGAAGATCTACGACGTCAACGTGGTCGGCGTGTGGCTGGTCGAGCAGTACCGCACCTCATTCAACCAGGAGATCAGCGCCGGCGGCATCGATGGCCTGATCGCCAAGCTGGCCGAACGCAACAAGGGCACACCGAAGAGCTGAATGAAGCTGCCGCAATCGTTGACGCTGGACAATGCCGCGGCGGCCCTGGACCTGCTGCGCGCCGATGCGGCGGGCAGCCAGGGCGCGCTGGCCATCGATGCGTCCGCGCTGACGGCATTCGACACCGCGGCACTGGCGCTGCTGCTGCAGGCACGCCGCCTGGCCCAGGCCGGCGGCCGTGCCTTCGAGGTGCGGTGTGCGCCGCCCAAGCTGGCGCAGCTGGCACAGCTGTACGGTGTGGCCGAGCTGCTGGGCCTGGCCCAGGGCGCCTGAACGACTGGTTCGACGCGGCGCAGCGCTTGGTGCGCCGTTTCTTCTCGATCTGCTGCGGCAGCGGCCGCAGCCCCCCGCTGCCCAGGCGCAGCATCATGCATCGGGCCGCGGCGCAGGTCAGCCCGGGGTGCGCCCGGCATGCGGCATGCGGCACGTGGCACCGCCGCGGCTGGAGTGCGGGGCACGCCGTGGGGTGGGCCTGTTCGCACGCGCCGCGACAATGCCGCCAGGCGCCCTGCCTTGAGCCACGCCGACCTATGCCCATCGATCCACCGCCGTGCTCTGCCCGCCATGCCGCACTTGATGCGACGACGAAGATCGTCTTCGACTTCGGCGGCGTACTGTTCCGCTGGCAGCCCGTGCAACTGCTGCGTCGCGAACTGCCGCAGCGGGCGACCGACGAGAGCGCCGCGCAGCGGCTGGTCGAAGGCATCTTCCAAGGCTATGGCGGCGATTGGGGCGAATTCGATCGCGGCACGCTCGCCGTGCCTGAACTGGTGCGCCGCATCGCCGCGCGCACGGGCTTGCTGCCGCACGAGGTGCGAAGCGTGGTCGATGCCGTGCCCGGCGAACTGCAGCCCGTGCCTGAAATGGTGGCGTTGCTGCAGCGGCTGCATCGAGCCGGTCGGCGGCTGCACTACCTGTCGAACATGCCGCACCCCTATGCCGACCACCTGGAGCGCGAACATGCCTTTGTCGGCTGGTTCGCCGACGGCGTGTTCTCCGCCCGCGTGCGCCTCGTCAAGCCCGAAGCCGAGATCTTCGCGCTCGCGGCGCGACGCTTCGGCGTGCCGCCGGCGCAGCTGGTCTTCATCGACGACATGCCGGCCAATGTCGAGGCGGCGCGCAAGGCGGGCTGGAATGCGCTGCGATTCGTCGATGCCGCCGACTGCGAGGCACAGCTGCGCCGCCAGGGATGGGCCTGAAGCGCGGCGCGGCTGAGTCTCGGCCGTTCGGCCATTGGTGTTTTTGCGGCTTGCACGGCCGCACACAGTCGGTGCACATTACGGGCCACCAAGAGAAGCGGGCCGTCGCTCGACTGCCGGACCCGGACCCGGCGGACCCGGACAAGGCCCCTTTCTTGCTTGCAGTTCCACCATCCTTGCTGCCAGGCTTAACTGACTCACCTTTTCCAGGAGAACCCCGATGCGCCAAACCCTTCTTGCCGCCGCCGTGCTGACCGCCGGCCTGAGCACCGCGCCCGCCGCCTTGGCCGGCAAGGACCTCGATGCCATCAAGGCGCGTGGCACGCTGGTGTGCGGTGTGAACACCGGCCTGGCTGGTTTTTCCGCTGCCGACAGCCAGGGCAAGTGGAGCGGCCTGGACGTCGACTACTGCCGCGCGCTGGCCGCAGCCATCCTGGGCGACGGCAACAAGGTTCGCTACTCGCCGCTGACCGCGCAACAGCGCTTCACCGCGCTGCAGTCGGGCGAGGTCGACGTGCTGTCGCGCAACACCACCTGGACCTTGACGCGCGACGCTTCGCTGGGCATGCACTTCGTCGGCATCACCTTCTATGACGGCCAGGGTTTCATGGTGCCGAAGAGCCTGAACGTGAAAAGCGCCAAGGCGCTGAAGGGCGCCACCGTGTGCGTGCAGTCCGGCACCACCACCGAGCTGAACCTGACCGACTATTCGCGTGCCAACAACCTGCAGCTCAAGCCGGTGGTGTTCGAGAAGCTGGAGGCCGCCACCGGCGCGTACTTCTCGGGCCGCTGCCAGGCCTATACGACCGACGCGTCAGGCCTGGCCTCGACGCGCAGCAAGGAGGCGCAGAAGCCCGAGGACCACGTGATCCTGCCTGAGCTGATCTCGAAGGAGCCGCTGGGCCCATCGGTGCGCCGCGGCGACGACGATTTCTTTGCCATCTCCAAATGGGTGCTGAACGCGCTGCTCGAGGCCGAGGAGTACGGCATCACGCAGGCCAACATCGAACAGATGAAGAAGGACAGCAAGAACCCTGGCGTGATGCGCCTGCTCGGTGCGGGCACCGAAGACACCGGCAAGCTGCTCGGCCTGGACAAGGAATGGGCCTACCGCGCGGTCAAGACCACCGGCAACTACGGTGAGATCTTCGAACGCCATGTCGGCGAGAAGACGTCGATCGGCCTGCCGCGCGGTACCAACAACCTGTGGACCAAGGACGGGCTGATGTACGCCCCGCCGGTGCGCTGATGCCGACAGCCGGGCCGGCCGCCGGCCCGCAGCGACCCCCCGTTGGGAGTTCCGCTTGAGCGAGCGCGCAGCGCAGAAGAAACCCATCGAATGGTCGTGGCGCAGCCGCGTGGTTCGCGGCTGGGTCTACCAGGCCGTGGCGCTGCTGCTGATCGGCGGCGCGGTGTGGTTCCTGGCCTACAACACGCAAGAGAACATGCGTGTGCGCGGCATCCAGAGCGGTTTCGACTTCCTGGGCCAGGCGGCCGGCTTCGACATCGGCGAGACGATGATCCCCTTCGACCCGAGCCAGAGCTATGGCCGGGCGCTGTGGGTGGGCGTGTTGAACACGCTGCGCGTGGCCGTTATCGGCATCATCCTGACGACGATCCTGGGCGTGCTGATCGGCATCGGCCGCTTCTCCGGCAACGCACTGGTGCGCGGCCTGTGCTACGGCTACGTGGAGCTGTTTCGCAATGTGCCGATCCTGCTGCAACTGCTGATGTGGTACCTGTTCTTCGTCGAGGTGCTGCCGCAGCCGCAAGCCGCCTGGAACGTGGGGAATCTGTTCTTCCTGAGCAAGGGCGGCTTCTCGATGCCCTCGCCGGTGTGGGCGCCGGGGCATGCCTGGATGTTGCTGGGCGCGCTGCTCGGGGCGGTGGCGGGCGCAGCCTGGCGGCGCCGGGCGCAGAGCGAATTCGAACGCACCGGGCAGGACCGCAACCGCTGGGCGCTGCCGCTGCTGGCCGTCGTCGGGCTGGCGCTGGCCGGCTGGGCGGCTGGCGGCGCGCCGCGCGAATGGTCGCGGCCCGAGCAACTGGCCTTCATGGTTGAAGGCGGCATCAGCGCCACGCCGGAGTTCATGGCGGTGTTGGTCGGCCTGGTGATTTACACCGCTTCTTTCATCGCCGAGGTGGTGCGCGGCGGTATCCAGTCGGTATCGCTCGGCCAGAACGAGGCGTCCAGCGCTCTGGGCCTGTCGCGGCGGCAGACGATGCGGCTGGTGGTGCTGCCACAGGCGTTGCGCGTGATCATCCCGCCGCTGACCAACCAGTACCTGAACCTGACGAAGAACTCGTCGCTGGCGGTGGCCATCGGCTACCCGGACGTGGTGTCCATCGCCAACACCACGCTCAATCAGACCGGGCGCGCCGTGGAGTGCATTGCCATCATCATGCTGGTGTACCTGAGCACCTCGCTCAGCACGTCGGCGCTGATGAACTGGTACAACAAGCGCGTGGCCATCAAGGAACGCTGACGTGATCCCCCCCCGCAGCGCCTACGGCGCTCCCCCCCAGGGGGGCGCCACCAGCAGCCCGGCAAAGCCGGTTCCGCGGTGGCCGCCCGGGCGCGCCGAGTTTGCCGGTGCGGGGTGCCGCTTGGGCGCGATGGGTTGCTGAGATGGCGGACACCTTCACTCCGATCTCAGCGCAGCCGCCGCCGGTCAACACCGAGGGCCTGGTGCCCTGGGTCAAGCGCAATCTCTTCGGCAACTGGCAGAGTTCGCTGACCACGGTGGTGCTGATCGCTCTGGTGCTGTACGTGCTGCCGCCGCTGGCCCAATGGGGCCTGTTCCAGGCGGTGTTCGGCGCCAACGCCGACGCCTGCCAGGCGGCACGCGGCACCGGCGCCTGCTGGGGCGTGGTCACCGAAAAGTGGCGCATCATCATCTTCGGCCGCTACCCCTTCGAGCAGCAATGGCGCCCGGAGATCGCCACGCTGCTGATGGTGGCCGCGCTGGTGGCCAGTTGCGTGCGCTGGTTCTGGAAGCCCTGGCTGGCCCTGATGTGGGTGGGCGTGCTGGCGATCTTCTTCACCTTGATGGGTGGTGGCGTGCTCGGCCTCGAGCCGGTGCGCACCGACCTGTGGGGCGGCCTGCCGCTGACGGTGATGCTGGCCACGTTGTCGATCTTCTTCGCCTTCCCGATCGCAGTGGCCGTGGCGCTGGGCCGGCGCAGCCAGTTGCCGGCGATCCGCACCATGTGCGTGGTCTACATCGAGCTGATCCGCGGCGTGCCCCTGATCAGCGTGCTCTTCATGGCCAGCTTCATGTTCCCGCTGTTCATGCCGCAGGGCGTGAGCATCGATGTGCTGGTGCGCGTGCTGGTGGGCATCACGCTGTTCGCGGCCGCCTACATGGCCGAGATCGTGCGCGGCGGGCTGCAGGCCATCCCCAAGGGCCAGCTCGAGGCGGCCGACACACTCGGCCTGAGCTACTGGCAGACGCAGCGCAAGATCGTGTTGCCGCAGGCGCTGGCCATGGTGGTGCCGAGCATGATGAACAACTTCATCAGCATCTTCAAGGACACCTCGCTGGTGACCATCGTCTCGCTGTACGAGCTGACCGGCGCCTTGAGCCTGGCGCTGAACTCCGATGTCGAATGGCGCCCGTTCAAGATCGAGGCCTACCTGTTCATCACCGCCATCTACTTCGCCTTCTGCTTTGCCATGTCACGCTACAGCCTGTGGGTGGAGAAGCAGGTGTCGGTGAGCCGCACCCGCTGACCGCTGTCCAACCGGATTCCGCCATGACCGAACCCATCGTTCACTTCGACAAGGTCAACAAGTGGTACGGCAACGATTTCCATGTGTTGCGCGACATCGACCTGGCCGTGGCCAAGGGCGAGCGCATCGTCATCTGCGGGCCTTCGGGCTCGGGCAAGTCCACGCTGATCCGCTGCGTCAATGCGCTCGAGGAGTATCAGCAGGGGCGTGTCACGGTGGACGGCATCGCGCTGACCGACGATGTCAAGGCAGTGGAGCAGGTGCGCAAGCAGGTGGGCATGGTGTTCCAGCAATTCAACCTGTTCCCGCACCTGACGGTGCTGGAGAACCTGACCCTGGCACCGATGTGGGTGGGCCACCTGCCCAAGAAGGACGCCGAGGAACGCGCGATGACGCAGCTCAATCGCGTGCGCATTGCCGAGCAGGCGAAGAAGTACCCGCTGCAGCTGTCGGGCGGCCAGCAGCAGCGCGTGGCCATCGCGCGCGCGCTATGCCTGACGCCGAAGATCATGCTCTTCGACGAGCCGACCTCGGCGCTCGATCCGGAGATGATCAACGAGGTGCTCGACGTGATGATCGAGCTGGCCAGCCAGGGCATGACGATGCTGTGCGTGACGCACGAGATGGGTTTTGCGCGCAGCGTGGCCGACCGCGTGATCTTCATGGACCAGGGCCAGATCGTCGAACAGAACCCGCCGCAGGAGTTCTTCGCCAATCCGAAGAACGAACGCACGCGCGATTTCTTGTCGAAGATCATCGCGCACTGAGAGCGTTGCACGGGTTCGATCCGGGCCCGGTGTGGGGAATGGATCACCTGGGCTTGTTGTGCCGGAAAACCGATGTGCTCGCCAGCGACCTTCTCGTTCACCGGCTTTTCAGCTCGCGCTGGACCATCGCCGAGCATGGCGCGGGTCCGGCCTGGCCTTCCACGAAGGCAAGGCTTGCCGCGTGTTCGTCGACGACGAGCGTGGCAGCGATTCGGCGCTGGCGGCCTTGCTGCGGCGCCACCCCATCCGCTAGCCACCCACTGGCGCCCATCCGCAACGGCACCCAGGGCCCCGCGACGGCGGCCGTGCCTCGAACGCGTTCGCGGACCCCGAGGATTGACCCTGCTGCGCGCTTTCCCCAGTGCTCACGGGCTGGCGCGCGAACGGTTTTGGTCTTACTCTGCTGGCAGCCGACGCGTGCGTACGCGTCCACTCAAACAGGAGCCCCTATGAAACACGACGCCAGCTTGCTGACCTTTCGTCTCGAGCCCGGCATCGCTCTGGCCCAGGTGCAGCCGGTGTCCAACGGTGCGGTGACGCTGGATTCGCCGGCGCTGGACGTGATGACCGACCTCACCCTGGTAAAGGCCGCCAACGTTGTCCCGTCCACCAGCTTGCGCCAAGCGGAGCAGGTGATGATCTACCAGGGCGTGCGCATGCTTTTCGTGGTCAGCGAGATGCCTTCGCTGGAGGGCCTGATCACCACCACCGACCTGCATGGCGACCGGCTCATGCGCATCGTCGCGGAGCGCAACGTGCACCACGATGAGTTGTCGGTCGGTGATTTGATGACGCCGTTGTCGATGTTGGACGCCATCGATTTCGACCGCATGAAGACCGCCACCGTGGGCCAACTCGTTGCCACGCTCAAGCGTTTCGGCCGCAACCACTTGCTGGTGGCGCAGTCGACCTCCGCGCAGACGCCGCATCGTGTGCGTGGCGTGATATCGCGCGCCCAGATCGAGAGACAGCTGGGCGTGCCGATCGAGATCATGCCCATTGCCAGCAGTTTCTCGGAAATCGAACGCGCGCTGTACTAAGCGCGCACGACTGGCCCGGTCCTGGACGCACATTGCCCGTTCGCCGTCTTGCCCGTGCGCAAGCTAATCCCCTGCGCGCGCCCGGGATACGCTGCCCAGCCAGCCGCGCAGCCGCGCGTACACCTGCTCGTGGCACAGCAGATCGAGATGGCCGCACTGCGTGACGATCTGCCGATGTGAATGCGGCACCTTCAGCGCCAGCGCGGCGTCGGGGTGCTCGCCCAGCGCGCTGGCCACCGGCACCAGTCCGTCGCCGAGGAGTTTGGCGTGCAGGCCACCGGCATGCCCGGCGGTGGTCGCAGCCACGAGGTACGCTGACACACCCTGGGGCAGCGGCGTGGCGTGGCGCTCGTCACGATGCTGCGCGTGCCGGTCGCGGCCTTGCAGGTCTGCCTCCTGCAGGTTGCCGAAGCGCAGGTCGGTGATGCCGGCGCTGCGTGTCTTGCCCAGGCGCGCGAAAGGTGCCGCGTAGGGGCTCAGGCCAAGCAGCAGGTCGATGCGGCGTCCGCCACGTTCCAGCGGCGCGCCATGGTGCGGCGTGCCCAGGAACACCAGCTTCGTCAATGAGCCGAGCCAGGCGTGCCCTTGTTCGTGCGCATGGTGGCAGGCGCTGCGGGCGACCAGCCCACCCATGCTGTGGCCCAGGATGACCAGCTCGTCCACCGGCACCGGCCAGCTAGCCAGCAGCGCCTCCAGCAACCCGGCAAACTCACGTCCGTTCTGTGATACATGCCGGCCGCTGTTGTAGTGCAGGTACAGCGGCGTGTAGCCCAGATCGCGCGCCAGCGCCAGGCCGTGGTCGTGGCCGCGTCGTGTCCATTGGCGGTCGTTCATGCACAGGCCATGTACCAGCACCAGCAGCTTGCGCCCGGGTTCGGGGATCTGTGCCGCCACGGGCTTGGTGCCGAGGTCGAGCGCCACGCCCGCGCTGCGCAGGGTCATGCGGATGGCCAGCGGGTTGCCGGTGTCGGCCAGGTGGTCGCCGAAGATGCCATTCAGTACCGCGATGAAGGCCTCGCGCTGGGGTGTGTCGACCTGGCTGGATGACGGGCTCTCGATCAAGCCCAGGGCGGCCTCGACGCCGCGCCCGACGATGCGCGTGCCGCCGCGCACTGCACCATAGACCGCGCCGGTGATGCCCGAGGTGGCGCCCGACGCCGAGGCCGCGTGCACGCCGATGCGCGAGGTGACGGCGTGGTGCATGGCCTCCACCAGCCCGGTCAGGCCGACGGTGCCGTCCACGCCCAGCCGGTACAGCCCGCGCAGGTCGGATGGCCGCAAGGGCAGGGCGCGCGCGCGGGTCGCAGGGGCAACGCTCATGGCGGGGTGCTCTTGAAGAAAGGCATGGCCTCACTATGCGTGCGGCAAGGGCGCACGCGCAAGCCGCCGATTAGTGGCGGCTCCCGGTTCGCGCGCGGCGCGCTGCTGGCAAGCGGCCGCGCCACGCGGGCCCCTCACATCCGCCGCCACAGCGGGCTCAGAGCAGCCAGTCCCATGTCTGCGGCGTGCCGGTTTCATAGATGCCGTCGCCGTCGCCGTTGGCGTCGAGTTCGACCTGCACCTGCTCG
>DASQFA010000754.1:0-2605 GCA_035633375.1 Rubrivivax sp. | reverse complement strand
GCCGCAAGGGCGGCCGAAGGCCACTTCCCGCGCGCCGTCCGGGTTGACGGAGTGCGAAACAACACCCAGATCGGCACGGCGAGCAGGACCGCGGTCAGGGCTATCCAGTGGGCATGAGGCTGAATTACTGGCCACGCTTCGTTTGGGTCCGGCCGAATCAAGGCCGCGTCGAGAAGGTTGACATCGCGTAGAAGGTCGGCTCCCGCGGCTAGAACTCCGAACAGCGCCGGGACGTATGTCAGGACCACGAATACTCGAAGCCCTAGCATCGCTCGAAGTAAGCCAAAGAACACTGCGGTCGCGGCAAGGGGGTAGGCGGAGCCAAGATCCGAGACGTGCGCGGATGAAAAAATGGTCACGGCTGGGATCAGCAGGATCGCGCCCCAAACATAGTCGATCAGACTGACGACGCCGTGCTGTCTATTCGCCGTTGACGCAGATGCCACATGCGCCTCCCGTGGATCGCTACGTTGCTCCATGACGTTCTACGCAGATAACAGCTTTCTGGCAAGATCCCTGGCGACCTGATCGCTCGCGGTGTAGGACATAGGACATTGCCGCCGGCAGGGGCTGGCCAGCTTGAGAAGATGTCTGTCGAACTCGACCTCGCACGCCGAGGAGCAAGTCAGGCATAGCCATGAGCAGACGTCGTGCCCCAGGATGTCAGCGAAGCCTCGAATCTGCTACCAATCCAGCGAGTTCGTTCGAGGAGATAGGTCGCGCGAGGGAGGTTCTCCAGTTGCTCACAACCCCTGAGAGGGGTGCAAGGCCCTCGCCCCCTTGCAAAGCTTCCTTTCGTTGTGCCCTAGTCGCCGAAGGGGGCCCAGCTTGAGCGACGGCAACGGCTACGTGCACCACCTCGAATCCGGCCGTCGATGCCGAAATCGCCATGTGCAGCGTTTGCGGTCCTTCCCTGCCGCCCACCAGGCCCCGAACAAGGGGTCGCCAGGGAGCAGTCTTCTATGTCGGCTTTGCCGCCAGCATTTCGACAGTCCCAACGGCAGCTCAGGGTCGATTGCAGGCCCACACGAGCGACCGCTGACCGGCACCCGATTCTTGTGGCTCTGGCGCTCCGAAACCGCCCGGAGGTGACCGGCCGCTTTCGCTGCACTGCAGCCCCTGGCGACGCGAATCTGAGCGTCAGCAAGGAGTGGCAGTTGCGATTTCAACCTATTCGCCGATTGTCACCGAAGCACCAAAGACGCCTCGATGAGCGACCTTCGAGCTGAGCTTCGCATCAATGCGCGGCGGTGCTGCGTTTGCGTGTGGCCACTGCCTTTGCCTTGGACGCCTTGGTGGCGCGCGCCGGCTTCGGCAGGATCGCCGCTTCCAGCTCCTCCAACGCCTCGACGGAATAAACCGCCAGCTTCTGCAGGCTGGGCACCGACGAATGGCAGCCGGTGAAGCCGAAGTCCATCGTGCCGGCATAGCTCTGGCAGGTGATGTTCAGCGCCTGGCCGTGCGTGACGATGGACGCCGGATAGATGGCCTCCAGCCGCGCGCCGCGAAAGTACAGCGGTTTTTCGGGGCCGGGCACGTTGGAGATGGTGACGTTGAACATCGGCCGCGTGCGCCCGCCGATGCCGCTGAGCAGCGTGGCGATGGTCGGCGCCATCAGCAGCACGGTGTACTGCGTCATCGCCTGGCGCGGCAGGCTCTGTACATGCGCCTTGGCATGGCGCACCGACGCACGGATGGCGGCCAGCCGCTCGGCCGCGTCCTCGATGTCGGTGCCCAGCGTGGAGATGATGAAGCTGATGGCATTGCCGGTGCCCTGGTCGTCCTTGGGCCGGATCGACACCGGAATGCCCGCGGTCAGCGACTTGGCCGGCAGGCTGTCGCGCTCGAGCAGCAAGCGCCGCAGCGAGCCGGCGCACAGCGCCAGCACCACGTCGTTGAGCGTGCAGCCGGCGGCGTCGGCCAGCGCGCGCAATCGCGCCATCGCAAACTGTTGCGTGGCAAAGCGCCGCTTCTCGCGCACGCGCCCGTTCAGCACCGACAGCGGCGCGTCGAAGGGCACCACCATGCCGTCGCCGCCCTCGCCCAGGCGACGGAAGAACTTGCCGAAGGCCGCCATCAGCTGCGGCGCCGATTTCAGCTGGCCGCGCAGCGACAGTGCCGCCGCGGCCATGACGTTGGCCATCGTCGGCGCGGCGGCGTGGCGCTTGGCCTGCGCTGGCGTGCCCTCGTCGGCCGACCAGAACGGCGGCAGCGCCAGGCTCTTCGCCGGATCAGTGGCCATGGCCTGCTGCAGCATGCGCATGCCGCTGATGCCGTCGATCAGCGAATGGTGCATCTTCACGAACAGCGCAAAGCGGTGATGCTCCAGCCCTTCGATCAGCGTGCACTCCCAGGGCGGGCGGCTCAGGTCCATCGGCGTGCTCTGCAGCCGGCCGACCAGTTCACCCAGCTCGCGCTCGCCGCCCGGCCAGGGCAGCGCCGCATGGCGCACGTGGTACTCCAGGTCGATGTCCTCGTCCTCGATCCACTCGGCCACCGGGTTCAGGTGGAAGGCGTACTTCAGCCGCCGGTTCCACGGCGCGCTGAAGCCGCGGTAGGTGCGGAAGTCGTGCATCAGCCGGCGCAGGAAATCGCGCGGCGCGCC
>DASQFA010000753.1:0-6310 GCA_035633375.1 Rubrivivax sp. | reverse complement strand
CGCGGGTTGACATGGCAGCACCCCCACGCTCACTTCGTTCTACGGCCTGCCGGCCACGCATGGCCGATGGTCCGGTTCCTTTCCAGGCTAGGTCGGTCCACCGGACTGACCGTGCCCGGGCTCGGCCCTCCGCGGGCGCGTCAGTCACCTTGGGACGGCCCTGCGCCGACTAAAACCATGCTTGGTCCCGAAACCGTTGACCTGCTGATGCAAGGCTTGACGCATGTCACGCCGCAGTCGGTGGTGATGATCCTCGTCTCCTTCGTCCTGCTCTACCTGGGCATCGTGAAGGGCTACGAGCCCCTGCTGCTGTTGCCCATCGGCGCCGGCTGCCTGCTCGCGAACCTGCCGCTGTCGCCGCTGATCGCCGAAGACGGCATGCTGCGCGTGCTCTACAACATGGGCATCGGCAACGAGCTGTTCCCGTTGCTGATCTTCATCGGCATCGGCGCGCTCACTGACTTCGGGCCCTTGCTCGAGAACCCGCGTCTGGTGCTGCTGGGCGCGGCAGGCCAGTTCGGGATCTTCCTTACGCTGATCGCGGCGCTGCTGTTCGGCTTCACGCGCCCGGAGGCGGCGTCGATCGGCATCATCGGCGCGATCGACGGGCCGACGTCCATCTACGTCAGCGGCCTGCTCGCGCCGCACCTGCTGGCGCCGATCACGGTGGCCGCCTACAGCTACATGAGCCTGGTGCCGATCATCCTGCCGCCGATCATGAAGCTGCTGACCACGAAGGAAGAGCGGATGATCCGCATGCCTTACAGCCAGCGCCAGATCAGCCGGCGCACGCGTGTGTTGTTTCCGATCGTGGTGACGGTGCTGGTGGGCACACTGGTGCCGTTTGCCACGCCCTTGATCGGCATGCTGATGCTCGGCAACCTGATGAAGGAATCTGGCGTGGTCGAGCGGCTGACCAAGGCCTCGTCGAACGAGATCGCCAACACCGTGACGCTCTTCCTCGGCCTGGCGATCGGCTCGACCATGGTCGGCGCCGACTTCCTGAAGCCGGCCACGCTGGCGATCCTGGTGCTGGGCATCGTCGCCTTCGCGGTCGACGGCATTGCCGGTGTGATGTTCGCCAAGCTGCTTAACAAGCTGAGCGGCGGCAAGGTCAACCCGCTCATCGGCGCGGCCGGCATCAGCGCGTTTCCGATGGCCGCACGCGTGGTGCAACGGGTGGCGCAGGAAGAGGACTTTGAGAATTTCCTGCTCATGCATGCCATGGGCGCCAACGCGGCCGGCCAGGTCGCCAGCGTGGTGGCGGGCGGCGTGCTGCTGGCGCTGATGGGCGCCGGTTGACTTGACAATAGTGACGCCCAATTGGGGCGCGGCGCGTGGCGCTTAGGCGGGGGAGTGCCTGCCCAGGGCAATTGCCCGTTCTTCGGTGCCGCCTTCCGGGCTGTTCCGGCACTCCCGCCCGCGTGGGCACAGGTGCGATGTCCTCGACGCTGAAGACGCCGTTCACGCACGAGATCGAGGCCCGCGTCATGCCGGTGGCGTCGACCATGACCGGGTTGGAGCTGACGATAGTCTTCTGCCGAAGGGCCGGGTGTCTCGGCGCAGCCCTTAATCATGATCGGCGTGCCGAAGCTCGCCAACCTGATGCTGTGGCCACGCCATCGTTGCCGCTGGGGTTGCCGGCAGTTGCACGCCCTGGCCGCAGGCCGCGTGCGCTGTGAATCACGGCCAAGCGCTGCCGGGCCGACGCCGGTTGAGGTGGATCAAGGCTCGCCCCGATGGCGGGCCCTATCGTCGCGCCGTGCGCCTGCACGCGCACAATCTTCGCTCGGGCACGCCGCGTGGCGTGCTTTGTCGAACGGGAGACACGCCATGACACAGATCCTGTTGCCGGTCCTGATGAAGCACCCTTTCGTGGCCGAGTTCCGCCCGGAGCACGTGGAACTGCTGGCCACGCTTGCCAAGCAGGTGCACTTCGACGAAGGCCAGGTCATCTTCCACGAAGGCGACGACTACTCGGTCTTCTATCTGCTGGTCGAGGGCATGGTGGCGCTGGAGCTGGAGGCGCCCGACCATGTACTGCGTGTGCAGACGCTCTATGCCGGCGACGAACTCGACTGGTCCGCCGTGCTGCCGAACGCCGGCAAGCATTTCCAGGCGCGGGCCTTGGCGCCGGTGGCGGCGCTCGCCTTCGAAGGCGAGCAACTGCTCGCCGCCTTCAAGCGCGACACTGAGTTCGGGCTGGCCTTCATGCTGCGCCTGATGGGTGTGGTGTCCGAGCGGCTGCGTGCCACGCGGGTGCAGTTGCTCGACATGTATTCGCCGGTGGCCAAGCGCGCGGGCACCTGAGACGGTTGGCGACGCATCGCGGCTGTCCTGAGCAGGGCCGCAGGCCGGACGACCACCCGGACCTGAGTGAACTGAGTCTGTAAGCAGGCTGTCGCATTCAGCGCGGTCTGGCACGTAGCCGCTGCCGCCCATCAAGTCGGTCGATGGCCGCTCACGGTCTGCCCGGCCACCAACTCGGTGCCAATGAAATCCTCGAAGATTTCGCTCAGCTGCCGCTCGGTCTTCACTGCATCGATTCGCTCGGCATAGCTGCGGCCGTCCGGCGACGTCAGCGCCAGTGCGGCGCGCACGGCGACCTTGGGAACGTCGGCATCCTCGGCGCGGCGGTCGATCTCCTTCCATGCAATCGCTGCAAGACCGGGCACGGCCGGGTCGGCGCGGAAGCTCGATTCCTGCTCGGTGACTGCAAGTACCGCGCAAAGGTTCTCCGCGGTAGCCGGCAAATCAAGCGTCGCGAGCGCAGCGTAGACGTCGACCGCCCAGCCTGCACGGTCAACCGTGATCGGCGGCAGCAACCGTACGATCACCTCGCGGGCCTCGGTCGGGCCCATGCCGGCGGGCTCGGCGACACGGCCGGGCAACGCGCAGCCCGCGAGCAAGCTCGCAGGAACGGCAGCAAGAGTTGCAAGGAATACCAGTCTAGACATAGTGCGGTCGAAGGGAGTCGATGCATCGTGGTCCACACAGCCGCGATGGGCTCCCCGCCGTGGTTCCTGTGCCCCAGGGCCTCGACCGAACAGCGTTTGACGCTGTACAAGACGCCAATGTTCGGCATGACGCAGTGCGGATGCCAGACGCGCAGCAGTTCCTGGCCCCATGCTTGCAAGATCGCGATGAATCCGACGGCGTCGGTCAACCCGCGCGCAGTGGCACCGCCGTAAGTGCCTGCAGCTGCGTCATGTCAAGCCCGTCGCACATCGCCACCACGCGGACGCCCTCGGGCCCCAGGTCCATGACCGCCAGATCGGTATAGACGCGGCTGACGCAGGCCAAGCCAGTGAGCGGGTAAGTGCAATGCGGAACGACCTTGCTCTCTCCGGCCTTGGTACAGTGCTCCATCATCACTAGCGTCTTCTTCGCGCCGATGGCCAGGTCCATCGCGCCGCCCACCGCGGGGATGGCGTCCGGCGCGCCGGTGTGCCAGTTGGCCAAGTCGCCCGTCGCCGACACCTGGAAGGCGCCGAGCACGCACACGTCGAGGTGGCCGCCGCGCATCATCGCGAAGCTGTCGGCCTGGTGGAAGAAGCAGCCGCCGGGCAGCAGCGTCACCGGCTGCTTGCCGGCGTTGATGAGGTCGTAGTCCTCGGCGCCGTCGGCCGGCGCCGGGCCCATGCCGATGATGCCGTTCTCGCTTTGCAGCACGATCTCGCGGCCCGTCGGCAGGTGGTTGGCCACCAGCGTGGGCAGGCCGATGCCCAGGTTGACGACGGCACCGTCCGGGATGTCCTGCGCCACGCGTTGCGCCATCTGCTCGCGTGTCCAGCGCTTGTGGGTTCTCATGGGTTGTTCCATCAGGCGGCCGCCTTGAAACCGCCACCGCTGGTGGCCACACGCTCGACGCGCACCACGCGCTGCACGAACAGCCCCGGAGTGACCACGCATTCCGGGTCCAGCGCGCCCAGATCCACCACGTCGTGCACGGTGGCCACCGTGGTGCGCGCGGCCATCGCCATCACCGGGCCGAAGTTGCGTGCCGTCATGCGGTACGTCAGGTTGCCCCAACGGTCGCCGCGCTCGGCCTTGATCAGCGCGAAGTCGGCATGGATGGGTGACTCCAGCACGTACATGCGCCCGTCGATCTCGCGCGTCTCTTTGCCCTTGGCCAGGTCGGTGCCATAGCCGGTGGGAGTGAAGAAGCCGCCGATGCCGGCGCCGGCAGCTCGAATCCTTTCGGCAAGGTTGCCCTGAGGCACCAGTTCCAGCTCTATCTTGCCGGCGCGGTACAGGCGGTCAAAGTGGTGGCTGTCCACCTGGCGCGGGAAGCTGCAGATGATCTTGCGCACGCGCCCGGCTGCCAGCAGCGCGGCCAGCCCGGTGTCGCCATTGCCGGCGTTGTTGTTGACGATGGTCAGCTCTCGCGCACCCTGCGCAAGCAACGCATCGGTCAGCTCGTTGGGCAGCCCTGCGGTGCCAAAGCCGCCGATCATCACAGTAGCGCCGTCGGCCACGTCGGCCAGCGCGGCTTCGGCGCTGGAAAACATTCTGTCGATCATGGGCTCTCCTTTGTTGTGCCCAGGCCCCAGGCCCAGGGTCGCACTTCGACCGATTGGTACACGCCTTCGCGCACGTACGGGTCTTCGACGACGAACCTGCGCACTGCGTCGATGTGCTCGGCCTGCAGCACCAGAAGCGTTCCGTTCATGTGCATGGCGTCGTCGTCCAGCGTGGCGCCGCCGAGCAGCACTTGCACCGGATGCTCGCCGGGGTTGCGCAGCCGCGCGCGGTGCGCCTCGCGCACGCGCTGACGCGTGTCCAGCATGTCTGGCGCATCGGTCGCCCAGACGGCGAAGTACCGCGCCCTCATGTTTGTGGCGCCAGCACGAAGTCCTGGTCGAGTGTGTAGAAGGGTGTGGGCACCGTGCTGCCGTCGGGTGCGGTGCCGGCGTCGTGCGCCACGAAGTCGCCGATCAGCGACGAGCGCACGCCGAACACCACGTCGGAATCGAGGTACGGATCGGGGTCGCGGAAGATGTGCGTGATCAGCGTCTCGAAGCCTGCGGCGCGGATCATGAAGTGCAGGTGCGCCGGCCGCCACGGGTGCCGCCCACTGGCCAACAGCATCTGGCCGACCGGGCCGTCGGTGGGCACGGGGTAGGCGGTGGGTGTGATGCTGCGAAAGCGCACGCGGCCCTGCGCATCGCTGCGCAGCACGCCACGGGCGCGGCGCGTGCGGCCCAGCTCGGGCTGCTGCACGTCGTACAGGCCGTTGTCGTCGGCCTGCCAGACATCGACTTCGGCATCGGCGAGCGGCCTGCCCTGCAGGTCGAGCATGCGCGCGTTCACGAACAGCGGCGTGCCCGGCGCGCCGCCGGCGATGTCGGCGCCCTGCGCGGCGGCCGGCGCGTCGTCCACGTGGAAGGGGCCGAAAACCGTGGCCTCGGTGGCGCCCGGCGGCCGGGCCTGGTTCAGCGCCACCACCAGCATCGACAGGCCGAGCGTGTCCGACAGCAGGATGAACTCCTGGCGCGTGTCGTTGCACATCTGGCCCGTGGCGGTGAGGAACCGGATGCCCTGCATCCATTCGGCCTCGGTCAACTTCACCTCGCGCGCGAAGTCGTGCAGGTGCGTGACCAGTGCACTCAGCACCTGTTTCAGGCGCGGGTCGGCGCAGTCGTTCAGCCGTTGCAGGAAGGCCGGGGTGATGGTGGTGGCGTCGATGTTGCGCATGGTGTCCCTTCAAAGTTTCAGTGTGCGCCGCGTCGGGAACAGCGACCAGCCCCAGCGCGTCTGCGCCCAGCCCCACAGCCCCTGCTTGAAGTAGATCGTCACCACGATGGCAAGCAGCCCCAGGCCGAGCAGGTACCAGGTGCCGTAGTCGCTGAAGGCCTTGTTCAGCGCCCAGAAGATCAGCGCGCCAACGATCGGCCCTTCGATGCGGCCGATGCCGCCGATGACCACCATGAAGATGGCGAAGGCCGTCCAGTTGACGCTGAAGGCCGCGTCCGGGCTGATGCGCAGGTTGCCCAGGAAATACAGCGCACCGGCCAGGCCGGCACCGAAGGCCGCGACCACGTACACCGCCAGCTTCATGCGCCGCACGCCAATGCCTTGGCTCTCGGCCGCGACCTCGTTGTCGCGGATGGCCAGCAGCGCCAGCCCGCGCTTGCTGCGCAGGAACAGGTAGACCAGCGCGATGGCCGCCACCACGCATGCCAGCGCCATCCAGTAGGTGGCGTTCTCGCGCGTCGCCTTGTCGATGCCGCGCAGCGCGGTCAGGCTGGTGCCCGAGCCGCCGCCTACCGCCGACATGTTGGCGAAGCTCAGCCGGAACACCTCGGCG
>DASQFA010000752.1:0-12407 GCA_035633375.1 Rubrivivax sp. | reverse complement strand
GGGCTACACCCGCGCGGTGGCCGGCAACATCGGGGTGTGCATCGGCACCTCGGGCCCGGCGGGCACCGACATGATCACCGGCCTGTACTCGGCCATCTCCGACAGCATCCCGATCCTGTGCATCACCGGCCAGGCACCGCGCGCGCGGCTGTACAAGGAAGACTTCCAGGCGGTGGACATCGAATCCATCAGCAAGCCGGTGACGAAGTGGAGCGTCACCGTGCGCGAGCCGGCGCTGGTGCCGCGCGCCTTCCAGCAGGCCTTTCACCTGATGCGCTCGGGCCGGCCGGGCCCTGTGCTCATCGACCTGCCCTTCGACGTGCAGATGGGCGAAATCGAGTTCGACATCGACACCTACGAGTCGCTGCCGGCCTACAAGCCCGCGGCCACGCGCAAGCAGGTGGAGAAGGCCATTCAAATGCTGCAGGCCGCCGAGCGGCCGCTGATCGTGTCGGGCGGCGGCGTGATCAATGCCGACGCCAGCGCGCTGCTGCAGCAGTTTGCCGAACTCGTCGACGTGCCGGTGATCCCCACGCTGATGGGCTGGGGCAGCATTCCCGACGACCACCGGCTGATGGCCGGCATGTGCGGCTTGCAGACCAGCCACCGCTACGGCAACGCCACGATGCTGGCCAGCGATTTCGTGCTCGGCATCGGCAACCGCTGGGCGAATCGCCACACCGGCAGCACCGAGGTGTATTGCAAGGGGCGGACCTTCGTGCACGTGGACATCGAGCCGACGCAGATCGGCCGCGTCTTCACGCCCGATCTGGGCATCGTCTCCGATGCCAAGGCCGCGCTGCAGCTGTTCGTGCAGGTGGCCAGCGAGATGAAGGCTGCCGGCAAGCTGAAGGATCGCAGCGACTGGGTCGGGCAGTGCCGCGAGCGCAAGCGCACCATGCTTCGCAAGACCAACTACGAGGCGGTGCCGATGAAGCCGCAGCGCGTGTACCAGTGCATGAACAACAACTTCCCGCGCGACACCACCTATGTCAGCACCATCGGCCTGAGCCAGATTGCCGGTGCGCAGTTCCTGCACGTCTTCGGCCCGCGCCAGTGGATCAACTGCGGCCAGGCCGGCCCGCTGGGCTGGACCATCCCGGCCGCGCTGGGCGTGCGCGCGGCCGACCCCGGCCGTACCATCGTGGCGCTGTCCGGCGACTACGACTTCCAGTTCATGATCGAGGAGCTGGCGGTAGGTGCGCAGTTCAAGCTGCCCTACATCCACATGGTGGTCAACAACTGCTACCTCGGCCTGATCCGGCAAAGCCAGCGCGGCTTTTCCATGGACTACTGCGTGCAGCTCGGCTTCGACAACATCAACGCGCCGCAGATCGACGGCTATGGTGTCGACCACAAGCTGGTGGTAGAAGGCCTGGGCTGCAAGTTCGTGCGTGTCTACAAGCAGGAGGAGATCGCACCGGCCATCAAGCAGGCCAATGCCTGGATGGCCGAGTTCAAGGTGCCGGTGGTCATCGAGGTCATGCTCGAGCGCGTGACCAACATCTCGATGGGCACCGAGATCGATGCCGTCAACGAGTTCGAGGAACTGGCGACCAGCGTCGCCGATGCGCCCACGGCGATTGGCCTGCTCGACTGACGGGCTGGAATTCACTCACCGCAGGGGAACGGAGTGACGCAGAGGGCCGCAGAGGAGAACTTTGCATGAAGTTCCTCTGCCTAAACTCTGTGTGCTCCGTCCCTCTGCGGTGAAGGCTGTTCTCGAGATCGACCACTGAACCGACCAGGAAACCCAAGATGCCAAAGTTCGCCGCCAACCTGACGATGCTGTTCAACGAGCATCCCTTCCTCGACCGTTTCGAGGCTGCCGCCAAGGCCGGCTTCAAGGCGGTGGAGTTCCTCTTTCCCTATGCCTGGCCGGTGGCCGAGCTGCACAAACGACTCAAGGACAACGGCCTGACGCTGGTACTGCACAACCTGCCGGCCGGAGACTGGGACGCGGGCGAGCGCGGCCTGGCCTGCCACCCGGACCGTGTCGATGAATTCCGCACCGGCGTGGCGCGCGGCATCGAATACGGCACCGCGCTGGGTGTGCCGCACCTCAACTGCCTGGCCGGCAAGTCGCCAGCCGGCATCGACGAGGGCCTGCTCCGCCGCACCTTCGTCGCCAACCTGCGCTTCGCCGCGGCCGAGTTGAAGAAAGCCAAGCTGAACTTGCTGATCGAGCCGATCAACCGCTTCGACATCCCCGGCTTCTACCTGAACTACACGGCACAGGCGCTGTCGATCCTGGACGAGGTGGGCGCCGACAATGCCTTCGTGCAATACGACATCTACCACGCGCAGCGCATGGAAGGCGAACTCGCCAACACCATGAGCGCGCAGCTGGCACGCATCGGCCACATCCAGCTGGCCGACAACCCTGGGCGCAACGAGCCCGGCAGCGGCGAGATCAACTACGCCTTCCTGTTCAAGCACCTCGACCGCATCGGCTACAAGGGCTGGATCGGCTGCGAATACAAGCCCGCCGCGCGCACCGAAGACGGCCTGGGCTGGATGCAACGGCTGACACCGCAACCCTGACCCCGGAGAACAACAATGACCGCACAACCGCAGAAACTGGGCTTCATCGGCCTGGGCATCATGGGCGCGCCGATGGCGCTGCACCTCATCAAGGCCGGCCACCAGCTGTTCGTGTTCACTCGCGGCAAGCTGCATGCCGATGTGGCCACCAGCTCGGCCACGCAATGCACCAGCGCCATGGGCGTGGCCGAGCGTGCCGACACCATCTTCACGATGGTGCCCGACACGCCCGATGTCGAGGCGGTGCTGTTCGGCGAGAACGGCGTGGCCGCGGGCTTGAAGAATTCTCCCGTCGGCCCTTCCGGCCGCGTCGGCAAGACGGTGGTCGACATGAGCTCGATCTCGCCGATCGAGACCAAGGCCTTCGCCAAGAAGATCAATGCCCTGGGCTGCGACTACCTGGACGCGCCGGTGTCCGGCGGCGAGGTCGGCGCCAAGGCCGCGTCGCTGACGATCATGGTCGGTGGCCCGGATGCGGCCTTCGAACGCGTCAAGCCACTGTTCGAACTGATGGGCAAGAACATCACCCTGGTCGGCGGCAACGGCGACGGCCAGACCACCAAGGTGGCCAACCAGATCATCGTCGCGTTGAACATCGCCGCGGTGGGCGAGGCGCTGGTCTTCGCCAGCAAGGCCGGCGCCGACCCGGCCAAGGTGCGCCAGGCGCTGATGGGCGGCTTTGCCGCAAGCCGCATCCTGGAAGTGCATGGTGAACGCATGATCAAGCGCACCTTCAACCCGGGCTTTCGCATCGGGCTGCACCAGAAGGACCTGAGCCTGGCCCTGGCCGGCGCGCGCGCGCTGGGCGTATCGCTGCCGCAGACCGCCGGCGCGGCGCAGCTGATGCAGGCCTGCGCGGCCAACGGCATGCAGGATCTGGATCATTCGGCGCTGGTGCGTGCGCTTGAGCTGATGGCCAACCACCAGGTTGCCGCGAACTGAGTTTCGGCCCATGACCGGGGTGCCGGATCCGAACAAGCAGCCACGCGAGTTTCTGCGCGCGCTGTACGACGCCGCCGTGGGGCGTGCGCTGCCGGCACACAACACCGCGCGCTTCCTGCCCGCGCCGCCCAAGGGCCGAACCGTCGTGCTTGGCGCCGGCAAGGCCGGCGGCGCGATGGCAGCGGCGGTGGATGCACTGTGGCCGCTGGGCGCGCCGCTGTCCGGTCTGGTGGTGACGCGTTACGACCACGTGCCGCCCGCCTACAAGGCCCTGATGTCGGCCCGCGGCCGCGAATCGCCCGCCCCGCGCGGGGGCGCGCCGCAGGCTTGGGCCGGCGCGGCGCCTGCGGCCGGCCGCATCGAGGTGGTCGAGGCCTCGCACCCGGTGCCGGATGCGGCCGGCGAGCGCGCGGCGCAGCGCATCCTCGAGCTGACACAAGGCCTGACGGCCGACGACCTGGTGCTGTGCCTGGTCAGCGGCGGCGCCTCGGCGCTGCTGTCGCTGCCGGCTCCGGGGTTGACGCTGCAAGACAAGCGCGCCATCAACAAGGCGCTGCTGAACAGCGGCGCCGCCATCGATGAGATGAACTGCGTGCGCAAGCACCTGTCGGCCATCAAGGGCGGGCGCCTGGCGGTACGCTGCGCGCCGGCCAAGCTGGTGACGCTGCTCATCAGCGACGTGCCCGGTGACGCGCCCGAGGTCATCGGCAGCGGCCCCACCGTGGCCGACCCGACGACCTGTGCCGACGCGCTGCGCATCCTGCGGCGTCATGGCATCGACATCCCTCCGGCGGCACGCGCCGGCCTGGACAGCGGCGCCTTCGAGACACCGAAGCCGGGCGACGCACGCTTTGCCGGCCATGCACTGCACATGATCGCCACGCCGCAGCAAAGCCTGGAGGCCGCGGCCGCACTGGCGCGCGCGGCCGGGATCGCAGCGCACATCCTCAGCGACCAGATCGAAGGCGAATCGCGCGAGGTCGGCAAGGTGCACGCCGCGCTGGCACGCGCGGTGGCGCGACGCGGCGAACCTTTCGCGCGGCCCTGCGTCATCCTCAGCGGCGGCGAGACCACCGTCACCGTGAAGGCCCAGCGCGGCGGTTCCAGCGGCCCTGGCGCGCGGCCGGGGCGTGGTGGCCGCGCCACCGAGTTCCTGCTCGGCTGCGCCATCGCATTGCAGGGCGAAGCCGGCGTGCACGTGCTGGCGGCCGACACCGACGGCATCGACGGCATCGAGGACAACGCGGGCGCCATCGTCACGCCCGACACGCTGGCGCGGGCTGCGGCATCGGGCCTGAACGCCAGCGACTACCTCGACCGCAACGATGCCTACAACTTCTTTGCACCGCTGGGCGATCTGGTGGTGCCGGGCCCGACCTTCACCAACGTGAACGACTTTCGCGCACTGCTCGTCACCTGAACGCCCTGCGCCGAAGTGCGCGGCAAGTGCTCGATGAACGTGGGCGAAGGGCTGCCATGCGCCATCATCTGCCGGTCACGCCGATGGGCTGGCGGCCCGTGGGCTTCAGCCCCCGCGCCGGAGAACCAGATGCAGGCGGTTGCGCCCACCGACGAAGCGGTAGTCCAGGCTGTGGGCCATCTGCGCCATCAGGTGCAGGCCCAGGCCGCCCACGCGGCGGTCCGCAGCCGCGGCGTCCCATTCGGGCCGCGCGCCGGCCAGGTGTTGCAGCGGATCGAAGGGCGGCGCATGGTCTTCATAGCGCAGCGTCAGGAACATCCCGTCGGCGGCCAGCTCGATGTGGACCGCCGCCTCGCTGTCACCGCCGTGGCCGTGTTGGACGGTGTTGGTCAGGAGTTCTTCGACGATCAGTGTCAGCCGCAAGGCGTCGCCGCGATCGATGCCCTGCAAATCGCAGAACGCCTCGACGAAGGCCGTGGCCAGCGGCACGCAGTCCATGCGCGCCTGGAACAAGCGCAGCTCCCCGGGCCTCAGGTCGGGCATGGGCGCTCCCCGGGCCGGCGTCCGCCCGCTCGGGGCCAGGGGTGCGCCGGAAGCGTTAAGCTTTGGGCTGCCGGCAACCGATGCCCGGGTTCGATCACCATCTGGAGACTTTCATGTACGCATCCTCGATCCGCCCTGGCCAGTGCTGGGCCGCGCTGCTGGCCCTGTGCTGTGCCATGCCTGCCGCGGCCGACATCGGGCAGATCAAGACGCGCAAGGGCCAGGTCTCGGTGGAGCGCAACGGCCAGGCCATGCCCGGCGAGGTGGGCATGCGGCTGGAGGCGGCCGACACGCTGAAGACCGGCGCCGATGGCTCGGTGGGCATCACCATGCGTGACAACTCGATGCTTTCGGCCGGGCCGAACAGCATCCTGTCGCTGGAGCGTTTCGAGTTCGACGCCACCACCAGCCAGGGGCGCTTCGACACCCAGCTGCAGCGCGGCACGCTGGCCGTGGTTTCCGGGCGCATCGCCAAGCAGTCGCCGCAGGCCATGACGGTGCGCACGCCGTCGGCGCAACTGGGTGTGCGCGGCACCGATTTCGTGGTCTCGACCGGTGAATAAGGCCTGGCGTTTCCTCGCCGCCCTTGCCCTGGCCGCATTGCTGGGCGCCTGTGCCACGCCGCAGGGCACGGTGGTGCTGCTGCCCGATGCGCAAGGCAAGGACACGGCCGTGCTGGTGAACCAGCGCGGCAAGGAGATTCTGCTCGAAAAGCCTTACGCCGCGGCTCGGCTCACGAGCAGTGGCCCGCGGGAGGCCAGCTCCAGCGCCGCGCATGTGAACGCGGCCTTCGGTGGCGCGCTGGCCGCGCGGCCGCTGGTGCCAGCGCAGTTCACGCTGTACTTCGTCGAAGGCAAGGACGAGTTCACGGACGAGTCGAAACGGGCCTTCGACAATGTCTTTGCCGAAATCGCCAAACGCCCGGTGCCGGACGTGCTCGTCATCGGCCATACCGACACGGTGGGCACCGAAGCCTTCAACGATGCGCTGTCGCGCCAACGCGCCGAGGTGGTGCGCAAGGCGCTCGTGGCGCGTGGCATCGGCACCGAGAACATCGCGATCGTCGGCCGCGGCAAGCGCGAACTGGTGGTGGCCACCGCGGACGAGGTGGCCGAGGCGCGCAACCGGCGCGTCGAGATCCTGGTGCGTTAGCCGCCTCTCGCGGCCGCTGGGCGTCGGCTGCAAAGCGGACACAGCGGCTCCTGCCGCACCGCCTTCCTGGGCCAGGGCTCGGCCATGGGACTGCGAACCCGGCAGGCTCTGCCATGCCTGGGGCGGGCTCATGCTTGCGACGCCCCAAGCCCGACACTCTCCTGGCGGCGCGCTCACCGCGCACGCTCCGCCGGGCCGTTCCAGCGCAGGGCCAGGATCGTCAGGTCGTCGGCCGGCTCGGCGCCTGTGCTGAAGGCCATGACATCGGCGTGCAGCGCCTCGACCAGCTCGCGCACCCCGGCCGCGTTGCGCTGCAGTTCGAGCAGCATGTGCTGCAGCCGCTCATTGCCATAGAGCTCGCCGGCGGCGGTTTGCGCCTCGGTCACGCCGTCGGTCATCAGGCACAGCGTTTCGCCCGGCAGCAGCTTGCAGCGCGCGCCCCGGTAGTCGTATCCGGCCATGGCGCACAGCGGCGGCCCGTCGCCGTCGTCGATGCGCAGCGGCGCAGCGTGGCTGCCGTGCAGCCGATACGGGTTGTCGTGGCCGGCATTGCAGTAGTGCATCTCGCCGCTTTGCAGGTCGAGGATGGCCGCGAAGGCAGTCACGAACAGGCTGCCCGGGTTGTCGCGTGACACCTCGGCGTTGGCCACGCTCATGATGGCGCCGATGTCGGCATCGGGCGCGCGCAGCATGGCGCTCTTGTACAGCGCCTTGCTCACGGCCATGAAGATCGACGCCGACAGGCCCTTGCCGGCGACATCGCCGATGAGCAGGAACAGCCTGCGCTCGTCGAGCATGAAGTAATCGTAGAGGTCGCCGCCCACCTCGCGCGCCGGCTGCAAGGTGGCATGCAGCTCGACGCGATGGTCGGCCTGCAGCAGATCGGCGCGCGGCAGCGTTGCCGTCTGCACGCGTTGCGCCGCCTGCAGCTCGCCGGAGATGCGCGCGCTGTCCTCGCGCTGCGCCTGCACCAGGCGCTGCAGCGCGCGGCCCTGTCGCGTGGCGTCGGCCAGCGTCAGCGCCAGCAGCACGCCGAAGAACAGCAGCAGGCAAAGCCCTGGCGTCAGCGCATCGAACAGCAGGTAGTGCGTGCGGAAGGCGACGATGGCCGCCAGCACCGGCACGAACACGCAGCCCAGCAACAGCAGGGCGGCGTGATGCGTGCGCCAGCGTGGCGTGGCCCAAAGCAGCAAGCCGCCCAGCACCAGCAGCAGCAAGGCCTCGGCCGCGTTGGCCCAGGCCGGGCGGCGCAGCAGCGTGCCCTCGAGCAGGTTCTCCAGCAGCTGCGCATGGATTTCGCTGCCGGACATGCGCCCGCCGATGGGCGTGTTCTGGTACTCCTGCAGCGCCACGCCGGTCAGGCCGATGAGCACCAGCTGGCCGCGCAGGTCTGCCTCGCGCACGCGCCCGTCGAGCACGTCCACCGCGGACACGAAACGCTGGTCCAAGTGCGGCGAGAAGTACACGCGCACGGCGCCGTCCGCCTCGGTGGGCACGTTCAGCCGGCCGACCGTCACGCTGCGCATGTCGCTGCCCGACAAGGCCAGGCGCAGCGACGGTGCGCGTTGTGCCACGCGCAGCATTTCCAGCGCCAGCGCGGGCACCAGCGTGCCGCCGATGCTGGCCACGGTGGGCATGCGGCGGATCACGCCGCGCGAGGACTCGACCGAGATCAGCCCCCATCCGCCGGCCTTCCGGTCGAGCTCGTCGATGCTCGTCAGCGCGTGGCTGTACATCGGCACGCCGGGCGCACCCGGCGGCATGGCGTTGCCCGCCGCACGCACGCTGTGCACCGTCACCGGCGCGGCGCGCAGTACCTGCCGGCCGGCCTCGGAGGTGCCGGCCACGGCCAGCACCGTGGGTGCCATGGCCATGGCCCGCGCCAGATCCGCGTCGTGAGTGGGCAGCGCGCGCAGCGCCGCGGCCAGCGTCTTGTCTTCCACCTGCGCCTGGGCCAGCAGGCGCTCGGGCGACAGCGCGTCGGCCTCGGGCATGAGGATGTTGATGCCGATGGCCGCCGGCTCGGCCCGCTGGATGATGCGCACCAGGCTCGCCAGCACGTTGCGTGGCCAGGGCCACTGGCCGATCTCGACCAGGCTCGCCTGGTCGATGGCCACCACCGTCACCGGCAGCGTCGCCACCTGGCGCGGCCACATCGACTGGTGGGCGTCGAACCAGGCGGCCTGCAGCCGCTCGGCCCACGTCCCCTTGAGCCAGACGAAGAGCGCCAGTGCGACGAGCAGCGCTGCGCCGATCAGGCGGATGCGGCCCGGCCGGCCGCCGGCCGGCTTGTGCGAGCCGGCGGCATTCACAGCGCCAGTTCCAGCCCGTCGTAGGCCGCGCTGACCTTCAGCGCTGCCGCGCCGCGGGTGATCTCTTCCAGGCGCCGCGTTTCGGCCAGCATGGCTTCGATGGCCGCATCGTCGAACACCGGCTCGTGGTGGTACAGGCACAGCTGGCGCACGCCGGCCAGCTGGCACAGCTCGACGCCGACGACGTTGCTGGAGTGGCCCCAGTCGGCCTTGACCGAGATCGAATCGGCCAACGAATACATGGCGTCGAAGACCACCAGGTCGGCACCCTGGAAGAACTGCACGAAACGCTCGGTGTGCGCCGGATCGGCCAGCGGGTGCTCGGAATCGGTGGTGTAGACCAGCGCCTTGCCCTGCGCCTCGAAGCGGTAGCCGTAGGAATCGCCGGTGTGGCGTTGCAGCATGGTGCGCACGCGCACCCCGGCCACCTCATGCGGCACACCGGGCTCGAGGTGCACGAACTCGATGCGCCCATCGAAGATGGTGTCGAAGCCCACCGGGAACGAGGGCGGCTGCTGTTGCCGGCGCAACGCCGATTCGAGCTCGAGGTGGCTGCCGTAGATGATCACGCGGTTGCCTGGGATGAAGGCCGGCACGAAGAACGGCAGCCCCATGATGTGGTCCCAGTGCAGGTGGGACATGAAGACGTGAAAGGTCTGCGCCTTGCCAGCGCGCTGCGCCATCGCCGCCTGGCCGAAGGGGCGCAAGCCGCTGCCCATGTCGCAGACGAAGTAGTCCGGCCCGCCAGTGTCGATCTGCACGCAGGAGCTGTGGCCGCCGTAGGTGCCGGCCAGCGCGAAGGGCAGGGTGTCGAGAAAGTGGTCGATGTCGGCGTCGCTGTCGAGCCGCAGGCCGCGTGCCGCCTGCAACAGCGCGCTATGCTTGCGGCGCAGGCCGGCGGCGGTGAGGGCCACCGGCAGCGAGCCGCGCGTGCCCCAGAAGCGCACGCTCTTCATGCTGCGGGCGGCGTGCCGGCGGAGCGGTAGGCGGCCTGCGCCGCGTTGGAGCTTTGCACCAGCGCGTCGTCGAGCGTGGCGCACACCACCAGCACCTTGTCGAAGCGGCTGATGGTGAAGATCTCGGCCACCACGCTGCGCAGCGCCGCGACGCTGAGCCTGGCCTCGGCCGCGCGCATCTGCTTGGCGGCGATCATCAGCACGCGCAGGCCGACACTGCTGATGTACTCGACCGCGGAGAAATCGAGCACCAGCGCGCCCTTGTCCTGGCCCGTGCGGGCCAGCAGGGGTTGCAGCGCAGCTTCGAATTCGCCCGCGCTGCGGTGGTCGATGCGCCCGACGGGCGTGACTACCAGGGTGTCGGCAAACTGGCGCGTGGCGATCTGCACGGTGTGTTCTCGGTGGGTGGACTCGATGTGTCAGCCGCGAGCGCTGTGGCGCTGCATTTCAGATTTCAGTATAGGAGAAGCATGCCGCTGGCAGCCTGCGGGAAAGACCCAAGGCGGCGGCCGGCCTCGCCGGTGCTGATTGGCGGTGCGCATGGTCATGGCCGCCGGGCCATGGCCGGGTCCGAGCTTCACGCCGGCCGGCGGTGCCGCAACGCACGCCAGCCCTTGCCGGACTCAGGCTCTCGGGCCCCCGAGACTCGGGTCGAAAGTGCCTGACTCTGGCCAGACGGCGCCGCCGCGGACAATGCCTGAGCGCCCGACAACACCCTTCACACTTCAAGGACCCATGGTGATCTCGATGCAACCCCGATACATTCTGGCCAGCGTGGCCGCGGCTTGCGCCCTGGCCGGCTGCAATGCGCAAAAGGAAACCAAGCCCGCTGCCGCGGCCACGAAGGACATTGCGCTGGCCACCGTGAACGGCGTGCCCATCACCGCCACCCGTGTCGACACCATCGTCAAGCAGGGCGCCGCCAGCGGACGACCCGACACCCCCGAAACCAGAAAGGCCATCGTCGATGCGCTGGCCATGCAGATGGTGGTGGCCGACGAAGCGGTGAAGAAGGGCCTGGACAAGACGCCCGAGGTCGTTGACCAGATCGATGCCGTGCGCCAGTCCGTTCTGGCCAGCGCCTACGTGCAGGACTACATCAAGAACAACCCGGTCAGCGACGACGCGCTGAAGGCCGAGTACGAGCGCATCAAGGCCGGCGTCACCGGCATGGAGTACAAGGCACGCCACATCCTGGTCGACAGGGAAGCCGAGGCCCGAGACATCATCGCCAGGCTGAAGAAGGACCCGGCGTCCTTCGAGAAGCTGGCGAAGGAGAAATCCAAGGACACCGGTTCCGGGGCGCGGGGCGGTGACCTGGGATGGTTCGACTTGAAGCGCATGGTGCCCGAGTTCGCGGCCGCGTTGGCCGCGCTGCAGAAGGGCAAGCTGACGCAGGAACCGGTGAAGACCCAGTTCGGCTATCACGTCATCCTGCTCGAAGACTCCAGGCCGATCGAGGCGCCCCCGTTCGAGCAGGTCAAACCCAATCTGTCGCAACAGGTCCAACAGCAGAACCTGAAGAAACAACTGGACGACCTGAAGGCCAAGGCCAAGATCGAAATCGTGGGCGCGTCGGGTGCCGCCGCGTCTGCTGCATCGGCTGCCAGATGAGCCACAGCGGCACCACGCCCAGGGGTTGACCAAGGTGTCCGTGCTTGTACGATGACCGACCAAATGAGACGCAGGAACCCTCGATCACCGGGGCCGTGTCCCCAGCTTGCCAATAAGTCCCTGTGCGGGGTTTCGCGCCTGCAGCACGCGCTGGGGGCGCGCGCCGATGCGCTGGCGATGCAGTACCTGATGCCGAACCGGACCTTCGACCCGAAGCGGCCCTGCCGGGTCCGCTGAACTGGAGCCACACGATGAGAGAAAACCGCCTGCGCACGCTGTGGCAACAGGACCAGGCCGCGGTCAACGGCTGGCTGGCCGTGCCCAACAGCTTTTCCGCCGAGGTCATGGCGCACCAGGGCTGGGACACGCTGACCATCGACATGCAGCACGGCATGATCGACTACGCCGCGATGGTGACGATGCTGCAGGCGATCTCGACCACGCCCACCGTGCCTGTGGTGCGCGTGCCCTGGCTCGAGCCGGGCATCATCATGAAGAGCCTGGACGCCGGCGCCTACGCCGTGATCTGCCCGATGGTGAACACGCGCGAGGATGCGCAGAAGCTGGTGGCCTACACGCACTATGCGCCGCGCGGCACGCGCAGCTTCGGCCCGGTGCGCGCCTCGCTGTACGGCGGGCCCGACTATGCGCAGCATGCCAACGACACCATCGTCGCCTTCGCCATGATCGAGACCGCGATGGCGCTGGACAACTTGGACGCCATCCTGTCGGTGGAAGGGCTGGACGCGATCTACATCGGCCCGAGCGACCTGTCGCTGGCGCTGGGCTGCCGCCCGGTGTTCGACGATCCCGATGCCAAGGCGGTGCAGGCCATCGAGCACATCCTGGAACGGGCCAAGGCGCATGGCGTGGTCGCCGGCATCCACAACGGCGTGCCCGAGGTGGCGCTGGCGCGCGTGGCCC